>NZ_QTXV01000038.1:0-34795 GCF_003461825.1 Prevotella sp. AM42-24
TCTTATTCTCCTTTGGCTGCTTTAGAGCTTTATGTTAATAAAAACAAGTCATCGTTTTAGTGAAGAAAAATCCCTTGCAACATGGCTGCTGCAAGGGATTCGTCATCTTTCTACCTTATATGGTAATATACTATATAAACTTAAAAACTAAAACTTTAAATCCATATACAATAGACTGTCTTAGAATCTGTAAACAGCAAAACTGTTTGCTTTCATCTTGACATTCAATACGTTACCGTTTGCCTGAGCATCTGAGGTTACTGGCACAACGGCATTTTTATGGTCTATCTTGTTCTCTGCCTGAATGTCATCAGCATGGAGAACGGTTACCTTGCCAGCTTTAAGCTTCTTCAAACCATTGAAGGTGACTGTGATTTCCTTCTCCTCATTTGAGGTATTGGCAATCTTGACGATGTAACTCTTAGTATGCTTGTCGAAACAAGCGGTTGCATAAAGGCCGTTTTCGCCCTTCACGGTCTTGCCATTCTCTGTGAGTGACAATACATGGGTTCCCTTGTTGAGACCATAGAGCTGCTGAACATAATAGTTGGCTGAACGTACGGATGTCAGATTGTCAAACCAGATGAGGTCCGGACGCCATTGCCAGCCTTCTACATGAGCGAAGAGTGGGGCATAGGTTGCCTGGTAAACCACGTCTGCATTACGCTCCAAACCTGTCATGAAGGCTGCTTCTGAGAGGGCTGCCTCCCATGAGTTTGGATCATGTTTGGCATGGGCTGCATACTCGCCGGCAAATACCTTAGGACCCTTGCGGTCGTAATTGTCATAACGGCCTGCATTACTGCGGAACCAGTCTGGACTCTTGTAATAGTGCTCATCTACCATGTCAACGCCCAACTTGCGCATCTGCTCCCAACCATAGTCGAAGTCCTTGCCGTCGGCTGATGGACCTGATGATCCGCAGATCTTGATCTTTGGATATTTGGCACGTATCTGCTCGATGAACTTCTGCAAACGCTCAGGGTAGAGAGGTCCCCATTGCTCGTTTCCGATACCTATCTGCTTGAGGTTGAATGGTGCTGGATGCCCCATGTCGGCACGGAGCTTACCCCACTTGGAGGTGACTGGACCATTGGCAAACTCTATCAGGTCGAGGGCATCATCGATGTAGCTCTGAAGCTGATCTACGGCTACATGGGCATTCTTGTCCTTGTCGCTGTTCTGATACTGGCAAGACAGACCTACTGAAAGGATTGGTAGCGGATCGGCTCCGATTTTCTCAGAAAGGAGGAAGTACTCATAGAATCCCAATCCGTATGTCTGATAATAGTTAGGATAGAGACGATGAGGGAAGGTGTAGTTCCAGCGGTTCTCGTTGAGCGGACGGTTCTCTGGAGCACCTACTGAGTTCTTCCATTCGTAACGGGTTTCGAGGTCTGTTCCTTCTACGATACAACCGCCAGGGAAGCGGAATACGCCTGGATGCAAATCTGAGAGGTCTTGTACCAGGTCGGCACGGAGTCCATTCCAGTTGTCCTGTGGGAAGAGAGAAATATGATCGAGATCTACGCTCTCTCCGCTCTCCAGATATACGCGCATCAGACCCTTGGCGTCTGTCTGTGGAGAGGTAAGTGTGGTGGTATATTTCTGCCACTTGTTGTTGGTGATGGTAATGCTCTGCTTGGCAATTACGTTATTGTTTGAGTTGACCAGTTCTACACGAATCTTGGTCTGCTTGCCGTTCAGAAGATGAAGGCGTGCATAGACTGTGAAGTCGTATTTCATGTCCTTCTTCAAGCCCATGCCGAAGAAACCGCGGTTCTCAAGACCGGTCTGTTTTTCGCGTGCACCAGAAGCTTCGAGCGTAACATAGTGAGGGTTGCGGTCGAAGGCTGGTTTTACATCACTTACAGTCACATTTCCGAAGGTGTTCCATCCCATCAGTCTTTGTGGAAACTCGAAGGAACGGTTTTCTACCATCTCTGCATAGAGACCGCCATCTGCACCAAAGTTGATGTCCTCGAAGAAGATACCATACATGGTAGGTTGGATTTCTACACCAGGCTTGTTTGCCTGAATTGCAAACTGATGCTGTGCTGAAGCACCGAGCGAAGTCATGGCTGCCAGCATAAGGGCAGCGAAGATATTCGTTTTTCTCATGTTTACGTTGTTTATTTTTAGGTTTATTCTTATTTTGTGATATTCTTATTGAATAATTAAGTTGTATTGCTTAATGCGTTTGCAAAGATACAGAAAATCCACTCCAAATGGGGTGGATTTTCTGATTAAATATGTTGGATTATTGCTCATAGGCTCTATTTTTTTGTCTGATGAGCCTCAATCTAACGGGTTCTTTCCTATTTGTTCAATGGGATAATGGCAAAACTGAAAGTCTTGTCGCCATAATGAATGCGGTATTTCTCCAAAGGCCATGCGCCCCAAGAGTTCTCGCCGCCTACACCCATGTGCTCGCCATCGAGGAAGAGATTGGTGTATTTTGACTTCTTCAGGTTGAAACTGTGGCGCTGATCTTTCTCATCGCCATCATCCAACTCGTCTGTATCGAAGTGGAGGGCACTTGCATAGAATGGCTTGCAGTTCTTGACCATGAATCCGAAGCCTGCAGCATCTGTCTGTTTCCACCAACGGATATCGCCCTTGGTTCCACTTTCCTGTGGGCGGATGTATGGGAAGTACTGGTTGTCTGCATCGTTGCTGTAGATACCTATCTTCATGCAGTCCTCACGGTCGGAGTAGTTTTCGATAGGGCCACGGCCGTAGTACTGGCTCTTGTCCATTTCGTATGGCAACTGCATCAGCATACCGAAGCGGAAGAGATCGCTTACTTTCTCGCCTTCTGTAGCGATGAAGTTCTCGGTCACCTTTACGGCACCTGTGTTTGCCATAATCTGATAGTTCAGTTCCAACTTGCCCATTACCTCTGGCATATTGTAGTTGGCGCAGATGGTATAGGTATTGGCCTTCTTGTTCTTTTCTACGGTAATTCCGCGCAGTTCCATCTTAGGGCTCTTCCATACCTTGAATTTCTTCTGGAATCCTGCACCCATGTCATTATCTGTAGGAGCACGCCAGAAGTTTGGCTTCAATGTGCCGCCTTCGCCGAGGAATGACTTGCCCTGATAGGTGTATTCAGAGATAAGACCGGTAGTGCGGTTTACCTTTACTGTCAGGTCGGCTGTTGAAACGGTAATATCCTGTTCGCCCTTCTTGTCGTTGAGCTTTGTCTTCACCTTCTTGCCGTCCTGAGCCTTAGCCAATTTGTCTGAACAATGACCGCAGCACTTTTTCTCCTTTACTACCAACTGGTTGTAGGCAACAATCTGTCCTGCTTCCATCAGCGGTTCTGCCTTCTTCAGGCGGAAGTCGATGTTGAGGAAAATCTCCTTGCCCTTTGCCTTGGTGAGGTCGTAAGGGAGGGTGAAGGTCTTGGTCTGACGAGGAGCTACGTCGATGTCGGCGATGGTGCCGTTCTGTGTCTCCACACCATCTTCGATGAGGCTCCATGCCAAAGCATAGTTGCTCAGATCGCGGAAGAAGTTTTCGTTATACACGTTCACTTCGCCCTTAGCTGCATCCTTCAGGGTAGCCCAGATGTTCTGGTACTGGTAAGCCACCTCGTAGGCATGAGGATTGAGCTGGCGGTCTGGACCTACAATTCCGTTGCAGTTGAAGTTGTTGTCGCTTGGGTCGTAACTGTTGTAGTCGCCACCATAAGTATATTCTATCTGTCGGAGCTGCTCATTGGTCAGCAATTCTGGTTTTACCTTCATCGGAATCATGATGCTGCGATGCAAGCCCTGATCCACGAAATCCCAGTCGAAACCACCTTGGAAGATAGGATATTTGCGTACCAGATCCCAGTATTCTTTCAGATTACCGCCAGAGTTACCCATCGTATGGTTGTACTCGCATTGTATGAGCGGCATCTTGCTATTTGGGTTCTTGCAGTAATTCTCGCAGTTCTTTACAGGATAATACATTGGGCAGAAGATGTCTGTGCCTTCTCCTTGGCGGGCCTGCTCATACTGTACTGGGCGGCTCTGGTCCTGTGATTTTATCCACTTGTAAGCCTGGAGGAAATTGTCGCCCATCACGGTCTCATTACCCAAACTCCATGTCACAACGGAAGGATGATTGAAGTAGATAGAGACATTATGCTGGTTGCGCTCCATAATCTGCTTGGCAAACATCGGCTTCTTGGCAGCTGCATCATCGCCATACTGGAAACCGTGGCTCTCCTGGTTGGCTTCTGCTACGAGGTAGATTCCGTATTCGTCGCAGAGATCATACCAGCGTGGATCGTCAGGATAGTGGCAAGTACGAACGGCGTTGATGTTCAGGCGCTTCATGATCTTGATGTCCTGAATCATGCGTTCCAAGCTTACTACATATCCTCCGTCTGGGTCGATTTCATGACGATTGGCACCCTTGATGAGTACAGGCTGGCCATTCACGAGGAATTGCTTGTTCTTGATTTCCACCTTGCGGAAACCTACCTTTACAGGAGTAATGCTTGCTGATTTCATGTTGCCATTCTTCAGCGCACTTGAGAGGGAAACCTGAAGGGTATATAAATAAGGTGTCTCTGCATTCCACTTGTGTGGATTCTCTACGTTCATCGTAATGTTGGCTGTTCCGTTCTTTGCCAAGCCTGTAGCTGTAGCCACCTGCTTGCCCTCTTTGTCGAAGAGAATGAAGTTCAGTTTGCCTGTTCCCTTAACCTTGGTAGAGATATGGAGTACGCCATCCTTGTAGTTGTTGACGAGGTCTGGTGTCACGCGCACATCTTCCAGTTGCAATTTGGCATCACGAGCGAAGAGATAGCATTCACGAGCCACACCACTCAGGCGCCAGAAGTCCTGGTCTTCATCCCATGAACCGTCACACCAGCGGAATGTCTGGAAAGCGATGAGGTTCTTGCCCTTCTTCAAGTATGGAGTGATGTCGAATTCGGCTGCTATCTTACTGTCTTCTGCATAACCGGCGAATTTGCCATTTACGTAGAGATAGATGTTGGAAGTAACGCTACCGAAGTGGGCTACTACCTGCTTGCCATCCCAGTTTTCAGGAATATTGATGATGCGGCGGTAAGAACCTACGTGGTTGTCCTTGGTAGGAACTGCAGGAGGTTGCTCATCGAAATGTCCGCGCCATCCGAAGCCCACATTTACGTATTCAGGAACTCCGTAGCCATACATTTCCCAGTTGCCAGGTACGATGATTGGCTTCCAGTTGGAGTCGTCAAGGTCAACCTTGTAGAAATCGGTAGGGCGCTGGTCGGCATTCTCTACCCAGTTGAACTTCCAGGTTCCTTCCAATGACAGATAATTCTTGCTCATGGTCTTGTTGACTTGAGCCAAATCTCTGCTCACCAGTTTGCCACCCTCTTCATAGACCATATCCTCTGGGGAATAGGTGAAGAAATTGGTGTGTAATGGAAAACGATTGATGGCATTCACCTGCAGGTCGTGCCATTCGGTATAGCTTGGTTGTTGGACTGTCGCCGTATTCAACGGCTTAATGGCAGCCTTCGGTTTCTTCATACCAAAGGTTGCCATTGCCAAACTTGCCATACCTAATGTAATGAAAAGTCTTTGTCTCATAATTATAGGTTGGTTATATTATTAGAAATGTTGTTTATTTCGTAGCCAGATACTTGTCGTATTCGCAAGCTACGAGGAGCATAGCGCCCACTCCGAAGTTAGCCTGAGAATTGGCATCAACGGTTTGTCCTGGGATGGCACGCTCGCCGATAGGTTGTACGTAGCCCACCTTGCCATCTTCCTGAACGGCGGTCTCTGTGAGATAGGTCCAGGCGCGTTCGATGGTCTTCTTGTATTCTTTCTTGGCTAAGAATCCGTTGTTTACACCCCAAAGCATACCATAGGTAAAGAAGGCAGTACCGCTGGTTTCAGGACCTGGAGCATGTTCTGGGTCCATCATAGAACGGGTCCAGTAACCCTCTGGCTGCTGGATTTCTGCCACAGCCTTAGCTAATTTCTGGAATTTATCTACGAAGAACTGGTAGTGCTTGTAGTCCTTAGGCATATCCTGGAGCACCTTAGCCAGACCGGCAAGAACCCATCCGTCGCCACGAGCCCAGAAGTCTTTCTTTCCGTTGGCACTCTTGTGCTTAGGATAGACATACTTGCCGTCACGGAAGTAGAGGTTGGTCTCCTTGTCAAGCATAATCTCGTCGGTAGTGAGGAGATTGTCGTAGAGTTTGTCGAGATATTTGGTATCGCCAGTCAACTTGTACATTTTGGTCATTACCGGCATTACCATATAGAGGGCATCGCTCCACCACCAGTAATCTGTAGGTTCAGAGTAAGCCTCATAGTGCATTACCTCTTTGGCGCGTTTTACCATAAATTCAGAAGCTTCTGCATTTCCCTTGGCAGCCTCGATGTTGTAGAGGTCGATGTAAGTCTGGAAGCAGATTTGCCAGTCTCCGAAGAGTACGTGCTCTTTCCCCTCGCCGTATGGTTTGTATTTCCATTTGGCAGGATTAGCCTCTCTTGCGCCGGTCCAGTCGTTGTGTTCAGCCCAGCGGATAGAGTAGTCGAGCATCTTCTGGTCTTTGAGCATCTTGTAAACCTCCATGTTGCCGGTATGATAAGCAGCATTATCCCAGAAAGCGCGAACCTCTGCCTTATTATTGGTCTGCCAGTAGGTGTTCACCTTCTTGATGAGTTCCACTACTTGTTCGTGGTCCCATTTTTTGGTAGCCTTCACTTCTTTTTTATTTACTTTCTTGACCTTTGCGGTCTTCTTGGCTGGTTGTGCTGCGCTCAGAGGCAAAGCTAAGGCTGCAGCAGCCATCATCATTATTATCTTGTTCATTTTTAAAATTACAAATGAGAAATTAGAAATGAGAAATGGTTATTATAATGAGAAATGGTTATTATAATGAGAAATGAGAAATTACAAATGAGAAATGACCGTCAGCTATACTGCATTTGAACATTTCTAATTTGTCATTTGTAATTTCTCATTATAAAATTACCACTTGTCCTTGGTGACAATCTCGTCCTTCCACTGATGATCCTTAGGGAACTGCTGATTGCTCCATGCCTTCACCTGGGTCCAAGGCTGAGCTGCATCTGTCCAGAATGGGTGATCGGCAGGCAAGCCGAGAGGCATGAAGGCGAGAGTTGTCATGTAGAGAGAACCATTATTGGTGTACCAGTCGGCTACATTCTTCTGGCTGTTTCCACAGAAGCCGATAGAGAGATAGCCCTTCTCATTGAAGTTGTTCTGCTGGTCGAACATGCGATGGAGCACCTTGGTGAGGGCAGCACGTACCTGTCCGTTGCTCAAGTCCTTAGGCAGTTTCTGATACCATGCCATCAAAGCCAAAGGCTGCATGGTAGCCATACGGTAAGGAATACTTCTTCCGAATGCAGGGAAGGTTCCCTCAGGAGAGATGAATCTTTCGAGAATGATGCTGTACTTCTGACAGCGCTTCAACTCTCTGTCATAATACTTCTGATAGTCGAGACGGGAATTCACCTTGGCATCTACCATCGCCTGGAGAGTTTCCAGATACATAGGATGGAACACATAGCTGCTGTAGTAATCGAAAGCGAATACAGGACCGTCAGCATACCAGCCATCACCTACATACCACTCCTCTACCTTGCGGCAGGCAGAATTGACGCGGTATTCATCGAAATCGCCACCCGCCTTCGCCATGAAACTCTCGATGGTTGAAGAGAAGAGCAACCAGTTGGTATAAGGAGGGTCGATGTGGCGAAGCTTGGCAAATTCCGTCAGATAGCGCTTCTTGGTCACATCGTCCAAAGGCTTCCAGAGCGTATCGTAAGCACGGAGGAAACTTTCTGCGATATAGGCTGCATCTACCAGGTTCTGACCGCCGATGCCCCAGCAGAGATAGTCAGGATTCTGAGGATCAACGGCATTCTTATAAGAAGCCAACGCCCATTCACGCAACTGCTTGCGCTGCTTGCCCTCGGCAGTAGCATCATCAGGAAGGGTGAGCCAAGGAGCCACGCCAGCCATCAGTCTGCCAAAGCACTCCATATAGAGCACTTTCTTGTTGCGGTTGTCGAAGCTGGGACTGAACTCAGTCTGCATGTTCTTCTGCAACTCGCCCTTAGCCATGTTTTCCAATACTGGTTGTGCCATTTGGTAAGCTAAAGCGCACCAATATTCACGGTCGCTCTGCTTTTGCACTTTCTTCTTGGCACTTATCCCCATGAATGGGATAAGTGCAAGAAGCATAGTCATTGTAATCGTCTTAAATATATAATTCATAGATAGTTGTATATTGTTTGTTGTTATTAATAATTTTAAGTTGAAAGTTGCCGGTAGCCTCAGCTAAGCAACTGCAAAGATATGAAAATTAAGTTAGAAACAAGCAGAGCGACCGTATTTTTTATTGTTTTTTCAACACCGGAGCACCGTTTTCCCAAGAAATAGGTACCCACAAGTGTCTGCTGTCACTCAAGTGTTTAGGATTCCACATGTCTGCCATGAACACATAGTCGGCACCATGGAACATCTTTTTCTGGGCAGCAGTTTCCACCTTATATATATAGGTGCCCTGTGCGCCGAAGGTCTTGTCAGCACCCTCACCTCGGCAAGGGTTAGGGAGTTGTTCCCAAGGACCATAGATATTCTTAGCCTTGAACATGCGGGCCGCATTCGGAGCCCATCCGGTACATCCACTGGTAATCATCCAATATGTGTTATTCTTCTTGAAGATTGTTGGAGCTTCGTTTTGTCCACCTGCTGCTACTCTTACGTAGCTTCCGTTGTGAGCCATATAGTCATCTGTCAATTGTGCAATCTGTAAAGTCAGGTTGTCCTCTGAGGAATAGATGTGGTAAGCTTTTCCGTCATCATCTACGTAGATGGTCATGTCTCGTGCCATCTGTCCTCCGTTGAAGTCACGCATCCAGAACATTCCGCGCTCTATCTGCTTGCGCCATTCTGGTGTCCACCATTCTTTCAGTTCTGGGTAGAGGAGCTGGTGCTTGAGGTCTGTGGTGTCTGGTTTTGCGAAGCCTACAGGATAGATGCCTGGGTTCACTCTGCCAGAGCGTACAAACTTGAATGGACCGAAGGGAGTGTCGCTAACTGCAATCGCATAGCGTGCGGCTCCATAGCCTCTGCCTTTCAGTTCCAGATGCATCCACATCACGAATTTCTTGGTTTTCTGATTGTAGAGAACCTTCGGGCGCTCGATGATGCAACCGCCCTCGATGTCGCTGCCCGGTTCTTCGGAAACAGGAAGTACGAGTCCGTGATTGGTCCAGTTTTTGAGGTCCTTGGAGGTAAAACAGCTTACGCCTAACGAACTGTAAGGTTTTCCGTCTTCAGAACGGCTTTCTCCATACCAGTAATAGGTACCTTTGTAGTTGAAGATGTTGCCACCGTGCGCATTGATGTGCTTGCCGGTATTGTCTTTCCATACTCCTCCGTCCATCGGAGCCTGTGCCAGAGTAGGGAGACAAGACATCATCCACAACATGATAAATACGAATAGTTTATTCATTTTGCTGATGTTATTATTAAGTTAGTGAATACGCTAATTGTTTATTCCGATTGCAAAATTAAAGAAAAAGTCCCTTTTCGGGGTCTATTATTCGGTATAAAAGGGATACAAATCGGGAAAATACAGGAAAAACAAATGCAACTCATTACTTCTCCCCTCCACAAATTTGTTATTTACTATAGATGACTTTTCCTATCACCATTCTGCGCGAAACAACTTTTTACCCCGTTTTGCGCAAAATAACGACACATTATTTTGTGCTAAACGATATTTTTAGTATCTTTGCGCCGAGATAATCTTGTTTTCGTGTAAATTTCACCAAGCAAAGACCTTGTTTTCGTGTAAATTTCACCAAACAATAATCTCGTTTTCGTGTAAGGAATGTATTTATCAAACCTATTTTAGAGAAGTTTATAATGAAAAGGAAAATATACGATAAGCTTGTCGAGTGGAAGCAGCAAAGGAAAGGTGAAACCGCATTGATGGTGGAAGGAGCCAGACGTGTAGGAAAAAGCTATATGGTGGAAGAATTTGCCAAGAAGGAATATCGCAGCTATATTCTTATCGACTTCAACAGAGTCGGGGAAGATGTCAAACACCTGTTCGACATTTATCTCGACAATCTAGACATGCTCTTTATGCACCTGAGCATTTACAGTGGCAAAAAGCTATATCCTAGAGATTCACTCATCATCTTTGATGAAGTACAATTCTGTCCACGTGCACGTACTGCCATCAAATATTTGGTTGCAGACGGCAGATATGATTATATAGAGACAGGTTCATTAATCTCTATTCGAAGGAATACAGAAAACATTCTGATTCCTTCCGAAGAAGAGACCATCTATATGTATCCTATGGACTTCGAGGAATTCTTATGGGCAAATGGTGACGACATGATGATGGATTTCATCAGAAACCAATTTGCCAACAAACAGCCTTTAGGACAAGCCTTGCATCGAAAGGCCATGGATTTCTTTAGGCTATACTTGATTGTTGGTGGTATGCCACAAGCTGTCCAGAAATATATAGACACGCATAGTTTTGAAGATACAGACAGAGTAAAAAGGCAAATACTCACCTTATACCGCAACAGTATTTACGACTATTCAGGCAACTATGCAGAGAAGGTAGCAAGCATCTTTGACCAGATTCCTTCACAGCTCCAAAAGCATGAGAAAAAGTTCAAGTTGGCAGATTTAAGCAAGGATGCCAGAATGCGTGATTACGACAGTGCTTTTCTATGGCTAAAAGATGCCATGATTATCAATACGTGTTACAACACGACAGAACCGAGCATCGGACTTAATCTAAAAAGAGAAGACTCTAGTCTGAAATGCTATATGGCAGACACAGGACTGCTTATCAGTCACGCTTTTGACGAACGAGGCATCATATCAGAAGAGTTATATCAAAAGATACTGAAGGACAAACTCGAAATGAACTCAGGTATGCTCATCGAAAATATTGTTGCTCAGATGCTCAAAGCCTCAGGTCATCATCTGTTTTTCTACTCTAACAACGACAGAGAAAACAAAGATTCAAGGATGGAGATAGATTTTCTCATTGCCAAAAGCAAGACCACATCTAGGCACAACATATCTCCTATAGAGGTAAAATCCACAGTAAGGTACACCACGACCTCGCTGACTAAATGTATAAAAAAATACGATAAGTATTTAGCGACTCCATACGTTATTCATGCAGCTGATCTGAAAATAGAAAACGGTATCGAGTATTTACCTTTATATATGGTTCCATTACTATAACGCACCGAGTCTTCACTATGGAAGACTTGTTCAAATACCAATTAATTGATATTATTAGTCGTGGAAATCTATCTTTTTTCGCACATTTCTACGACTAATAAACTATTCATTTGTATCTTGTGCTACACAATAACCAATTAATACATAGAAAGATATGATAGCAGGACAAAGAAAATCTCCGTTCAGCATACGTTGAACGAAGATTTTCCCTAATGTTAAAAACATGTTGATAGTGCAGGAATTTAATGCTTTTTGGGCTTCATGTTAAAATGATATGCCACATGCAATATTGCATAGCGTGGCAAGGCATTGACAAATGTCTCGGTTCTACCCTGGGCATTTACCACACGAGTGATGTTGTTCAAGTTGCCCAGGATGTCAAAGCCATCAAGCATCCACGTCAGCTTTCCCTTGAGCATGGTATAGGAAAGGCGAGCATTCCAGAGTAAATCATCGGTATTCATTGAACTTCCTTCGTAACCACGACGGGAATACATGGTCAGGTCGGTACCCACCTGAATATGCCAGGGCAAGTTGAAAGAGGCTGTAGCTCCATAGTTGAAATCTACTGCATTGATGTGATCGAAGTCTATAGCCTTGCCGTCTATATTTCTCCAGGCTGCAGATACCTTTACGCCCATGGTAGAAGAGTCACCTACCTTATAGTCCAGCTTCAAGGTTTCATCCAACAGCGTCGTCTGTACTGAGCTGCGGGATGCCTGGTAATCCGTGCCTTCAGAGTTACCTATCAGATCTACGCTGTTCACGTATTCCACACGTGTCCAGGTTCCAAATGACAGTCGCTTCATCTTGTCAAGCGGCTGCTCGAAACTATAGGAAGCAGATGCATTCCAGTTACCATTTACATTGTCTGCGCGATATTTCCTGACACCCGTATGGACATCATAGCTATATCCCATAGCCAGGGCATTTGCACGATAGGTGTAGCCCAGACGAAGGCTCTGGCTTCGCTGCCTGGCAATATTCATTGAGCTGAAGAGAAGATTCACGTCATAAGACATCTCATTTTTCAGGCTGCTGTTTCCCAGCTTCACGTTCATCGGGTCTGTCGCATCCTGAATATTCACCATGTTCAGGAGATCAGGGAGCTTCGGGGTTGCCTTGAAGAGCAGCTGGAATCCCTTCGTGTGATTCTTTACCCAGTAGCTCAGTCGGGTAAAGGGAAAGGTAAGAAGCACCGTGTTTCTTACGATTGTCGTATCTACCTCACCTCTCTCATAAGCAAGCTTCTGGCGGGTAGGTACAATTCCCAGTTTGGCCTGTGCACTCCAGTTGCCATGCTCTGTATCCTTGTCCCATGTGATAGACGGAATCAGGCTATGCGCATCCTCTGTATATTGGCTTACATAACTGTTGCTTCTATCCTTCGTGCGTTCATACTCCGCCACCGAAGGCAGCCATCCTATGGAAGAAGAACTTTCCTCTTCCGCCCCATCCAGCTGGTCCAGCAGATAAAGCGAAGAATGGCGTTTCTTGTCACGATGACCAAAACTGTAATACATGGACAATTCTACCGCATGACTCAAACGGAAGTTATAGGCTGCCCCCAGCTGATAGAAAAAAATCCGGTCTGGATGGTTCCTGAAGTACTGATTGCCGGAATTCTGCACCTTCTGATCATCACCATAGTGTACGGCATACTTGTTGAACAAGTCCTCCTTGCGCTTATCGTAGGAGACCTGTCCTGTCAGGTTGATGTAGTCACCAGAGCCCTTGAGCTTGATAGTGCTTACCGCATTGAAACTTCCTGCCATCTGATAGCCTTTGCCCAATCCCTCCTTCTTATATCTGTTAATCAGGGATTGGCGGATAAGATTCTCCGAACCGACGGCATAAATATTATCGAGCATTTCACGGCTGATATCATATTGCATAGAGGAGAATGTGCCAGAAATATAATTACTGTACCTGTCGAACTTATCATATTGTAATACCGGCTTCAGGAGCAGGTTTACCTTGTTGTTAAATACGAGGTATAGCTGGTTGATGGCTGTCAGGTGGAAATTCTTCGCGGTTTCTTTCTGGCGCTCATAATCGAATGTATTTCCCTTCTGCAGGAAGTTCACACGGTCGGTATTGGTAATGACATCCTGATTGGAATGGCTCACCTGCACATTTCCATTGAGGTCAAACTTCTGGTTTCTGTCACTCACCGCATAGTCTAATCCGCCCAGCTTCTCCCTATTGTCGCCCTTCGGCATGTCAACGGGGTTCCAGTCAGAGTCGCGGCCAGGCTTTCTGTTGTCATTAAGATTGTTCACATTTCCATAGAAGGTAATGCGGGAATGGTCCGTATAGCGCATGGCAAAGAGACGACCCAGATAACGGTCTTTCGTACCTGCTCCGCCCTCGAGGTTAGCCAGCAAGCCGATGGAATATTCTTTCTTGAGATTGACATCCATCACATACGTCTTGTCGTCCTCACGCTTCTGGCCAAGGAATTCGCTGTTCTTGCCATACTTATCGTATATCTTTACCTGCTTGACGGTATAAGAGGGAAGATTCTCCAGCATGACCTCCTGGTTGCCTCTGAAGAAATCCTTGCCGTTGAGCAGCAGATTCTCAACAAACTGGCCGTTGTGATAGATGCGTCCATCTTTCTTGATTTCCACACCCGGCATCTGCCGGACCAAGGCATCAAGCATACTGCCCTCTGCCAATACAAAGGCATCGGCATTATAGACAACTGTATCTCCCTTATGATAAAACTTCACCTTACTTCCTACGACATTTACCTCCTGCAACATCTTCGAATCAGGGCGCAACACCACCGGGGGAAGTTCCCTCAGATACTCCCTCTTCCTCAGGTCACCTATGGAAATGTTGACATACGAAGTCTTATAGCCCAGATAGCTGGCTCGAATGATATAGTTAGCCTTTACTCTTGGCACGTCAAACTGAAAGATGGAGGAATAACCTTCCTGATCATCCCGGGTCCAATGGTTGTTCGCCACCAAGGTTTCAATAACCGTGCTGTCTGAGGATAAGAGTTGTACGGTGACTCCCGGCACGTCATTGCGGGTTTTGGAATCTACCACGCGACTTTTGACAGTCACCTTTTCCTGACCGAAACATGCCATAGGCAATAACATGGCAAGAAATAAAGTAAACAGTTTAGTCATAATCTCTATTGGTTTAAAGGGCTGAAATCAGTCAAAATGTCGATTTCCAGCCCTTTTATTAAAAACGAAGTTCTTACTTAAGTCTTATTCATTTTCCGGATCATACACCACCTTATTAGCATTGAATACTGCAAGCTCTGCAAGATTGAAGTACTTTTTGTCGCCGAAGGTCTTGGTAACAACCAGACGGAGATGAGTGAACGGTTTGCCGGCATCGATACCTTCAGAGGTATATTCAGCCTGGCTGGCAGAAGGAAGACCAGAGAGGATTTCCTTGATGCTCTCCCACTTCTCTCCATCATTGCTGATCTGGATATCGAGATTTTCAGGACCTACCTGAGAACCGTTACGGTTACGATACCAGAACATGAATACCTGATGAGCCTCCTTGAAGTCAATCTGGATATACTGAGGAAGAGGCTTCTGAGGAGATGACCAGCGGGTATGGAAGAAACTGTTATAGTTGCCATCCACCAGGTTCTTGATAGGACCCTCGGAAGGTTCCTGATTATCGGTGCTCAACATGTCTGCTGTGACATTTATCTTATCACCCTTTGTATAGGTAACGGTAGCAGGGAGCAGCCCCGACTGAGCCTTTACCTGCATAGGAGCACCCGCCTCGTTCTTGCCGTTGAATGCCTGGAAGGTGAAGGTATAATCACCATACTTCTTCAAAGTATTCTCGATGAGGAGCGTACGGGTATGGATAGAAACCACATTGGTTACAGTCTCCTGATTAGCTGGATTCACATACGAAACCTTCATATACGAGAAGGTGGAATCGGCAGGAACAGTCCAGTTCAGGCGGATGGCACCAGGAAGAGCCTCGGATGTAACAGCAGAAGCATCAATAGTCTTTGGAGCTCCTGTATAACCCTGATATTCGAAATCGGTGATATTGCTATCACAGGAAGCCAAGGCTGCCATTCCAACTAATGCACTAAATATATATTTAATTGCTTTCATTGTTTTGTCTATTTGTTTGTTCTACTTGGGATTGCCCTGCTCCTTATATTTAAACGTCCCTATATATAAAAGGTGACATATATATATAATAAGGTGAAGAGCAATCCATGTATTTACTTTGATTGATTACCAGCCAGGATTCTGCTTAAAGTCTGGGTTGGTATGCTTCAGAAGTTCACTCTTGGAGATTGGGAAGAAATACATCTTGTCGTCCCAACCGCGATTCACCATATTGCGCTTGTAAGTGAATGTTCCATCCTCATTCTTGGTAATCTTCATCTCTGTGATGGTAGCCAGCTTGCTGCCTTCCTTCCAGCGACGAACATCGTAGAAACGATGACCCTCGAAAGCCAGCTCTACCATACGCTCGTTCTCATACTTCTTCCAGAACTCGTCGTTACTCAAGCCTTCTGCCAAAGCAGGCATCTTGACATCCTGACGGTTGCGGATTACGTTTACTGCCTGACGTGCAGACTTAGGCAACTCTACCGTTGTAGCATCAGCACTGCCAAGATACTTGAAGGTAGCCTCAGCATAGTTGAGATAGAACTCACCCAGGCGGAACACAATCCAGGCATGAGGAGAATTGGTGCTGTTGACAGAAGAGATGTTGACAGATCCATCGCAATACTTCTTCAGATAGTAACCTGTAGGAGTAGCACCCACAATAGGCTCACCATTCTTGCCACCATAGTAAGTCTCCAGGGCATCACCATTGTATGAAGGCCACTTTTTCTCACCGTTCACGGCGATAGTCATGGCAAAACGTGGGTCACGACCAGCGTATGGATTCTGGGCATCATAGCCACTGCCCTCCTCGTTCCAGAGCTTACCAGTCTTCTGCATCTCGTAAGCATCTACGAGAGTCTGGGTTGGGCAGTTGCCACCATTACCATTCTCCAAGCCACGTGGATAGTTATAGTACTCGAAAGCATTCATAGCACCCATACGGATAGCGAAGATGAGCTCCTTTGCTTGCCAGTTGTTGGAACCCCACAGGTCTGAATACTTACCGAGCTGCACACCATTTGCCAAACAAGCATCGATAACAGCTTTGCTAGCAAGAGCAGCCTGATGGTAAAGTTCTTTGTCGTTATTGGTATTGAAGAGAGGACTTGCCTCATAAAGCAAGGTACGAGCCTTCAAAGCCAAGACAGCAAGTTTGCCTACGCGTCCCGTCTCGTTAGCAGCAGCATCATCACCCAACTTTGAGTAATCCACTGGCAACTTATCTGCAATTGCATCACATTCCTTTACTACGAAGTCCAACACCTCTTTGGCAGGAGTACGAGGAAGTGCATTAGCCTCATCCTCAGTCAGCACCTCTGTAGTGAAAGGTACATCGCCGAACTTTTCCACTGCCGTGAAGTAGAAGTAAGCACGAAGGAAGCGAGCCTCATACTGGTAGCGATTGAAGCGTAACATCTGGGCATCATAATCCTTATTGAACTTATAGTCAGAGAAATCACATTCATCCATGTGAGCCAAGAAATAGTTGGCCTGACGGATAGCAGAGTAATTGTTGCTCCAGTCATCCATGGCATTCAATGCACTCCAAGAGCCATTGGTGAAATTCTGTACGCTACCATTTTTCCAAGAGTATTCAGCCTCATCACAAGCTGATGCAAGCATACCCTTACTGTATGGCGCAAAGCCATCCTTTAAGAAGCCATAGATGTTGGTTATGAAGCCGGCTGTATTATCGAAATTGGTAAATACATATTTGCTATCATAATCGGTATATTCATGATAATCCATTTCATCACCGCAAGATGCGAGCAATGCCAAGCAAACCATGCTACCCAATATATTCTTTATTTTCATTGTCGTATTCTTTTAAAGTTGATGATTAGAAACCAAGCACAAGTCCGAGAGATACCGAACGGTTCACTGGATAGTTGGCGCCGTAGCACTCAGGATCCAACTCCTTGATATGGTCGAAGCAGAGCAAGTCTACACCGCGAACATACAACTTGGCATTGTTGATATACTTAGTTGCTGCCAACAGAGTCTTAGGGAAGTTATAGTAAACCTCGATGTTTCTCAACTTGAGGAATGAACGGTCTGCCAACCAGATAGAATTGTAACGATAGTTGTTCTCATTGGTCTCTGCGGTCAAGCGAGGGAACTTAGCGGTCTCTGCTGTGGCAGGAGTCCAACGGTTATCGAAGTAGTACTGACCGATGTTGGTGTTGTTGACCAATGGCTTGTACATAGACTGGGTATCCAAGTAAGCAGAATAGTTGGCTGCGCCCTGGAAGGTGGCCGTAAAGCCAAGTCCCTTATATTCTAATCCGAGGTTGAAAGAGTAGTAAATCTCTGGACAAGTAGTATTATAGCCCATCTTTACCACATCGTCCTCATTGATGATTCCATCACCGTTCTGGTCTTTATACTTGATGTCGCCAGGCTTTACCTCAGAGAACTGCTGTGCAGGACTGTTGTCGATGTCAGCTTGATCCTTGAAGAAACCTACTGCCTGCAAACCGAAAATCTGACCTACAGGGTTTCCTGTACGATTCAAATAGTCGTAAGAGCGAGGCTCCTCATACTCTTCCTTAATCTTGTTCTTTGACAAGGTATAGTTCACACCTGCAGTCAACTTCAAGTCCTTGGCAATCTCCTTGGCGTAGTTGGCACCAACCTCAACGCCCCAGCTATCTACAATACCACCATTGATATAGCGATTTCTTGTACCGATAACAGAAGAAACTTTACCACCAGCTTCAACCCATTGGCGATCACGACGCTGATAGTAGCCATCCACTGTCAAGTTCAAACCATCCAAGACTGTTGCATCCAAACCGATGTTGTACTTGCTGGCACGCTCTGCCATCACATTAGTAGAAGGCAAGCGACCTTCTTCCCAACCATTTGCAAAAGTGTTGTTGTTGTCTTTACCTATAATATAAATATTGCCACCAGTAAATTTCTGGTTCCAATAGCCTTCCGCTGGGATATAATCGAGGTTGATGATACCCCATGATGCACGCAGCTTCAAGAAGTCGATGAACTTGACGTTCTGCATAAAGTTCTCTTTGCTGAGTACCCAAGCAGCGGATACTGTTGGTGAGAAATTGGTACGATGACCAGGAGCCAGCTTATTGGATGTTGCCAATGACAGAGATACATCTGCCAGGTATCTCTCCTTGTAACCATAATGGTTGTAGAGAGTAGCTGTGGTACGATACTGGGTATTGTTCTGCCCATTCCAGTTGCGATACTCATAATTCCACATCAATACAGAGCTGATGCTATGGTTACCGAAGGTATGGTCATAGTTGGCACCAACGCCGAAGTTGAAGTTCTTATTCTGCCAGTCGAGTTTACTGTCACCAGACATCTCACCATCCTTGCCTCCTACATAGTTTCCCATACCATATTTGTATTCCTTAGTATGATTCTCCCAGTAAGCAGCAATGTTATCATAGGCGATACGAGTCCATACACTCAAGCCATCTGTAACGGCAGAAAGATCCTGGCTCAGCGTCATATCGGCAAAGAGAGAACGGGTATGAGCCTTGCTGTAAGCACGACCTTCTGTCAATGCCACAGGATTGTAATATCCAGTCCATGTTGCATTACCACCCCAGAGACCATTTTCGGTCTTGATAGGGAAAGCAGCAGCAGGAACAGTATAAATCTTACCCCAAAGATTATCACTGCTCAAACCTGGGCGAGATGCCTCCATCAAGACTCCGTTCAAGTTGGTCTGCAACTTGGTAGTTGAAGTTAAGTCTATGTCTAGGTTGGTACGGATGCTACCTTTGGAATACTTATTCTGGGTAGAATAACCAGAATTCTCCTTTGGATGAGCAATGAAACCGAGATTGCTGATGAGATTCACATTGGTATAATAGCGAAGACGCTCGCCACCACCACGGAAAGTCAAGTTATAAATGTCACTGGAACCATTATTCTTGAAGGTCTCGCCTATCCAATCTACATTAGGATAGAGGTATGGATTGCTTCCATCCTTAAAATAACCTAACTCCTCGTCGGTATAACGAGGTGACTTACCATCGCTCACGTATGCCTCGTTCAAACCGAGAGCATAGTCGTAGGCATTCACGAACTTAGGACGACGAGCCTCCCAATTGAATGCATGGTCGTAAGTAAACTTGATTTCATTGGTCTTATACTTACCACGCTTTGTTACGATGTTTACCACACCATTAGCTCCCTTGTAACCATAGAGAGCTGTGGCAGCAGCATCCTTCAATACGTACACGTTCTCCACTTCCTCTGGCGAAAGATAAGTGATGTTGCGCTCGATACCATCTATCAAGATGAGCGGAGAAGAGCCGTTCAAGCCTTGCAAACCACGCACATAGAAGGAAGGCTCGTAAGAAGCGTAGTCGCCAGCACCCTGAAGGGCTGTCAAGCCGAGCACACTACCACTGAGCAATGAGTTGCCAATATTCTTGGAAGAACGCTTATTGAACTCATCATTGGAAGCACTTGCAACAGATACTGTAGATTCCTCTACATTCTGCTTGATGCCAAAGCCAATCTCCACAGGACGAGAAGCATAGTCCATCACCACCTTTATCTCCTTGCTGCCATTGAGGGCTACAGTCTTCTTCGACTGGTCAGGAGCATCAATAATCAACTTATCGTTGGCATTGGCACCTATCTCGAAGGCACCATCCTTATCGGTATAAGCCTTGATGAGCTTATTATTTTGGATTTCCACCAAGGCACCAGATACTGGATTACCCAGTTTGTCGACTACCACACCTGTGACATTGCCATTCTGAGCAAACGCAGAAATGCTCGCCAAAAGTGCCGAGGCAAATAATATATGTCGTTTCATATCTTATATTCTTTAATATTATGATAAGATTCGTTATTTAATACCTTTCTTCAGAAATTACCATCCAGGGTTCTGAGTCAAGCCATAGTTCTTGTTGATTTCAGTTGGAGGGAATGCAGAGAGGAACCACTTGTTGTCCCAGTTGCTCCACCAAGAACGACGAACATTCTGGATTTCAAACTTCTCATATCTATAATGAGTAGGATAGTTTGGTTCATAGCCATCCTCCTTTTCCTTCTTACCCTGCCACTGGAAGTTGTAGTCTTTGCCATCCTTCTGGCGATACATACGAAGTCCATGCAACTGCTTCTGGAAGATGTCTGAGCGACGATAACGAATCAAGTCGAAGAAGCGGGTCTCCTCGAAGCCAAGCTCTACAGCACGCTCCTTCATGATGGCATCAAGCACGGTCTGCTTGTCGCCCCAGTTCTTTGATGGGTCAGACTCCTTCAAGCCTTTCAAACCAACACGGGCACGAATCAAGTTCACATTCTCAATAGCCTTGTCGAGCTGATTGTTCTGCGCCAAAGCCTCTGCATAGATGAGATAAACCTCTGCCAAACGAACGTATGGCCAAATATGAACTCGATTGGTCTCGCCATTGAAATAGAACTTGTTGTTGGCTAAGCCTGTCGCAAACTGACCAGACTCTGATGCACCTGCACCCTTACCGCCATCAGTTCCTTCTACCCAATTCTCATAACGGCGACCACTATAGTTACCATTATCATTCATAGTTTTCTGTACACCATTCACAATCATGGTCTCATAGAGACGAGGGTCACGAGTCAAGTCAAAATTCTTGTCAGGATTAACGAACATGGTATCTGGGTCTTCCTGCAATACCTTGTCTAGATTGAATGGACGGCCATCCTTCCAGTCAAACATTTCCATAAATTCCTCTGTTGGAGTATAACCGCCATTGGCATTCCATTCACTTACAAATAAGTAGTTATGGCCACCAAAGGCATTGTCTGTCCACCAGTTACCATTGTAACGAACACGAGTGCCCATCAACATCTCGGTAGTACCACGCTTAGAGTAAGCTGCACGGAAAGCTGCACGATACTGTCCAGACGTTGGATGACTACCTTCTGCCTGTACCAACTTATAATATCCCTCAGCCCCTAGGTCCTGGAAGAACTTTTCACAAGCGGTCAGACATCTCTGCCAACGCTCAGCCTTATAATCACCATACCAAGCCTGATGATTGGCATTGGCGGCATCAGCCTCCGAGCCTGCACAAGGAGTCTCACTATTAAATAAAGGTGAAGCGGCAAATAAGAGAATCTTGCACTTCAAAGCCTCAGCGGCAGCCTTGGTAAAGCGACCATCCCAAGCCTCTTCTACAGTCCAAGGCAAGTTTGGCGCAGCCTCATCAAGCAAGCCAACCATAAAGTCTACTGTTTCCTCTACCGTACCACGAGGCTCCTCATAAGTAGCATCGGTGCCAGAATAAGAATTCTTCACGATAGGCAAACCACCATAATGGCGGAACATGTCGAAATAACGAGAAGCGATAATACACTTAGCCTCTGCTTTCAAACGATTCTTCTCACTTTCCTCCATATCTGGAGTCTTATCCACATTCTCTAAGAAAATGTATGCTGAACGTACGCCTTCCCATACGCGCTCGTTGGTATAGCCAAACTTACCCCGGTCACCTGGAACATATGCACCAGGATAGTAGAGACGGTTTACATCATCCCAAGAGTTGTGGCTGTGCCAGCAGTCAGACAAAGTCTCGAAAACACCAGTGTTCATCTTTACGGCTACACTGCCATCCCAATAGTAAGGGATACCATAATACATGTAGGCATAAGTTCTCCAAAGGAACTCACGAGTATATTCAGCATTGTTGAAAATGGTGTCCTTGGTAACATCACCGCCTGGGGCTTTCTCCAAGAAAGAATCACCAAACTTCCAATCGTCCACACAACTGGTAGTCATGGAAGCCAGTACAAATGCGAAGAATGCACTTATAATTATCTTATTAAATTTCATAATGGTCGTAATTTATATTAGAATCCAACTTTCAAACTCAAAGAGAATGATCTTGTCAATGGATAGGATGGACGAGAACTTGTACGAGACTCTGGGTCACCCCATTGGAAGTCTGTGATGGTAAAGAGGTTGTAGCCACTCAAAGCCAATGTCAAGTCGTTCATCTTAATCTTCTTCATGAATGGGAAGTCGAAGTGATAAGCAATCTGTGCATTCTTCAAACGCAAGTATGAAGCATTCACCTCATAGAGGGTTGAACCTGCATAGTTGTTCTTAGCTCCACTCATGGTAGCACGAGGGTACTTGGCGTTAGGGTCAGGATTATCAGGAGTCCATGTATGGTCGTACTGATACTTCAGCAAGCCCTTCTGTCCTGTATCACCCAATGGTTGGCGGAAGGTTTCATCGAGCATACGACTCACATTCCAAGCACCAGTCCACTGAGTACTTACCTCCAAGTTCTTCCAACGGAAACCGATATTGAAACCGATGACATATTCTGGGTCGTCTGTATGGCCCAGCTCGTATGAGGCATCGTTGGAGTCGATGACACCATCGCCATTCAAGTCTACATACACCGCATCACCATTCTGTATCTGGCTAGAACCATACTGAGGTAGTTTGGTGCCATATTGTGCCATATACTCTTCTTCTGCTGTGTCGCTATAAAGTCCCCAATACTTAAAGATGCTACGACTGCCGATACGGTGTCCCTTCTTGTACATCCAAGAGTAGTTCTGTGGAGCCTCATAGAGTTCCTTGATTTCATTCTGGTTGTAAGACAAGTTGCCCTCTACCCAATAGCTGAAGTCCTTACCTATCTTATCATTCCACTTGAGGGAAACTTCATAACCCCAACTGTTCACCTCTCCGAGGTTGGCTGCAGGCAATGTGAAACCGAGAAAACCAGGAGCCACGGCACTAGACACGAGAATATCCTTACGATGCTCGTAGTAGTAATCGAAGGTTGCCTTCAAGCGATTGTTCAAGATATTCAAGTCTACACCATAGTCTTGCTTGAAAGACTTTTCCCATGTCACATCAGGATTGTGCTTAGCCGACTCGTATGCACCAGAAGCAAAATTACCACTGTTTACACCGAAGTTGTAACCTTTGCCAAATCCGTATGGGTCGTCGGTATACATGAAACGAGAACCACCAATCTTGTCGTTACCGACAAGACCCCAAGATGCACGAAGCTTGAAATAGTCCACCACTTTGCGCAAAGGCTTGAAGAAAGGCTCCTCGCTGACAATCCATCCTACAGAACCAGCAGGGAAGAAACCATATCGATTGTTCTTGGCAAAGTTCTCGGAGCCATTGTAGCCCACATTGAACTCAGCCATATAGCGGTTGTTCCAGTCGTAGGTGACACGACCTACCAAACCAACATATCCTGAAGGGATAGAAGAATAGGTAGATGGATAATATGTCTTACTCTGGTTGTAAAGAGCAAGTGCACCTACATGATGCAAACCGAAGTTGCGGTTATAGTTCAAACTCGTCTCAAAGTACCAGTTACGCCCCTTGCCAAAGCCCTCACTATATCCAAGCTGGGTATCATTGCCATGCTTACGATATTCCAAAGAACCATCTGGCTGGGAAACAGGTGTATAATAAGCAGCCTTAGCACCACGCTGCTTGGTAACAGAATAGTCGCTGTTGTAAGAGCCTTTCAACTTGAAAGACAAACCCTTGGTAATCATATCGAGTTTCTGGTTCAACACGACATCGGCATTCAAGGTATTGGTGTTTTTTGACATGTAACCCAAACCATAATAAGCACCGAGACCACTGGCACCAATAAATGGCATATTGTCACTATCATAGTCAGTAGAAGCCATCACATACTTACCATTCACGATACCAGGACTAGAGAAAGGAGTTGCCCAATAAAGATGACGGAACAACTGGTTGTTGTCCTCACCAGAGTATGGGGTATTCTTCGTATCAACACGCCCCCCCAGGTTTACACTGATGGTGGTAGTCTTGGTTACATCGAAGTCTAAGTTGGCACGATAGTTGAAGCGCTTGTACTTGAAGTTGAAGTCGTAAGGCAAAGCCTGCTGCTTGAAGAGACCATCCTGTGTGAATGCACCTACAGATACGAAGTAGCGCATACGCTCTGTACCACCAGAGATATTCACATTGTGCTGTGTTTGGATGGCATGATCCTTGAAACAGTAGTCTATCCAGTCGGTATCTGGATATTTGATAGGATCAGAGTGATCCTTAAGTTTCTGAAGAACAGTAGGAGAGAAGAATGCGCTCTCATCGGTTACGCCATCATTCTTCTTCATCTGGTTATAATAAGTAGCATACTCATAGGCGTTAGCCAACTTAATCATATTAGTAGGCATTACCACGCTCATAGAGGTTGTGGCAGAGATGTGAGCCTTACCCTCCTTGCCACGCTTGGTAGTTACGAGGATTACACCATTGGCACCACGCACACCGAACACGGCTGTAGCAGAAGCATCCTTCAATACGGTGATGCTCTCGATTTCGCTAGGATCGATGTCGTTGAAGTCACGCTCTACACCATCCACCTGAATCAATGGAGCTGAATTGTTGGTTGTTGCCTGACCACGCACCAAGATGGTAGCAGCATCAGCTCCCGGCTCACCGGAATACTGTACAGAAGAAAGACCTGGAACTACACCAGAAAGCATATTGTTGATGGAACCGGTAGGAACCTTGGTCAGCTCGCTACCATTGATATTAGAGATTGCACCCGTTACAGTTACCTTCTTCTGTACACCGTAAGCCACAACCTGTACATCTTTCAACACCTGGGAATCGTCCTCAAGAGTGACAGCAAGGGCACCACGCCCCCCCCACCTTTACAGTCTTTGGCTTGCAGCCTACGTAAGTAATCTGCAGGGATTGTCCACTTTTGGCATTAATCTTAAAGTTACCATCCATATCGGTAACTGTCGCAATCTTAGTGCCAACTACACGTACGGTAGCACCTATGATAGGTTCTCCCGATGCGTCTTTTACTACACCTTCCACTTCTTTGCCCTGCTGAACAGCCTGGATGCTGTTCTCAACAGCCAGCAACTCCTGTGGCAACAATGTCAGCCCAGCCGACATCGCCATCATGAAAAAGAGGTTTCTTGACGAAGTTTTTAGATCGACTTTTTTCATTAGTTGCAAAAATTCGTTAGTTATATACGTTTTGTTTATTCTGGGCACAAAATTCGGTATTTTTTGTTAATATAAGGAGAAAATTTCGATATTCATAGGGAACATATCGTTAAAAACTACTTATATTTGCCCTTTTTACTAAAAACTTTATAACTTTGCAGCAAAAATTAAGAATATAGAAACAACAGATAAAAGACATGAAAACAACTGTCATTCACATCCTTATCGGTCTGATATGCTTTGTCTCCCAGGTCAAAGCACAGAATTTTCCATTCCGTTATCTTCCTCCTATAACCATTGCGCCTACCGAAGAGGCAAGCTGCATGTTCTTCGATAAGGAAGGCATGATGTGGGTGGGAACCAATGCCGGAGTGAAATCATACGATGGCTATCATGTGAAAACCTACAAGACGAATGCATACCAGCCAGGCATACTGCCCAACAATACCATCCGTTCCATAGCCGAAGATCATCAGGATAATCTCTGGTTGGGTACACGCAATGGTCTGGTAAGAATGAACAAACGCACCGGAAAGTTCAAGACTTTCTTCCTGCCAGATGAATCTCAGCGCATCATCTATACCCTCTTCGTATCAAAAGATGGAACTTTATGGATTGGAACTGATGGCGGACTTTCTTACTTCAATTCCAAGACAGAGACGTTCTATACCTATCATAATAAGAATACATGGCTCATTGACGCAGATGGCAGCAAAAACAGAATAACCAACTATAGCGTGAAAGCCATCATAGAAGACAGAAACGGTGACCTGCTCATCGGCACCTGGTCGGCAGGACTCATGCGCTTCCGCCGAGGAGGCAACACCTTCTATCGCTATCCACAACTCAACGCCACCAATTCCGCCTACTCCCTCTTCCTCGACGAGCACAACCATCTGTGGGTGGGAACCTGGGGATATGGTGTTGTGCGTCTGGACAATCCGCAGAATGTGCAACAGCCGGAAATGCATCAATATCCGTATAGCACCAACCATTTTGATACCTTCTATAAGATAGTACACGACCCTGTAACGAAAACGCTCTGGGCATGTACCCGAGAAGGTGCGTGCTATCTCGAAAAAGATATGCCTAATGCAGAATGGAAAGGATATACCTCCATCGGCAACAACCCCCTCAATTTCAACAACGATATCGCTACCGATGGCAAGGGAAACATCTGGCTCTGTACGCAGAACAACGGCATTCTGCAGGTCAACACCCAGCCTTCGCTGTTTAAGCTCTGGAATCTCGATACCAGTCATACTCATCTCACCATCAACTATGTATATTCCATACTCACTACCGATGGCGAGAATTTCTGGCTGGGATTGAATCCATACGGCATCGCCCTGCACAACCGAAAGACTGGCAAAACACTCTACAACCAGGAGATTCCGGGATTTTCTGACATCCCATCCAGAGCCTTTACCACAAGTATCTCGGATATTGTCCAGAGAAGCAATGGAGAAATCTGGATAGCCAACAACAATTATGGTGTCATCGTCAAGCCTTTGGGTAAGCCAGCCTATCAGATTACGCACGAAAAGCATCCGTCCATCATACAGGATAATTTCGTCAACACCTTGTTCGAATCGAGAGATAAAACTCTGTGGATAGGACAGCGCAATGGTCTGAGCATCGTTACCCCTGATAATCAGAGCCATCTGATAACGATGAAGGAAGGTAAGAAAGACTTGACTTCATGCGACATCCGCCATATCTCGCAAGATAAGAAGGGAAATATCTGGCTTGCTACCGATAATGAAGGCATCATCCGTATATCGGGCAATGCCAGGAACCCAAAGTCGTTGAAATATAAGCAGTATAACCCAGACCATCACAATTTCGCCATCGATGATGCCACTGCCTGCCTCGAAGACTCGAGAGGAAGACTCTGGGCTATCTCAAACAGTGGCGGACTCTTCCTATATAATAAGGTGGAAGACCTTTTTGAACCAAAGAACCATGAATATCATCTGCCGGGCGACCGTGTGCTCACCATCAAGGAAGATGAGAGGGGCAATCTCTGGCTCGCCACCGACTATGCCCTTGTGAATATCATCTGGGGCAAGGACTGCGAGAAACCGCAGGACATCACCTACTTTACCAGCGAGGACGGCATAGGAAATGTTCTCTTCTCGCCAAATACGGCATGCAGATATGGCAAGGAGCTCTTCTTCGGAAGCCGGACCAGCTTCTTCTCGTTCATGCCGTCCATGAAGGTTAAACTAAAAGAAAATAGAAGTCCGAAACTGGTGATAACAGACATCTTCGTCGATGACCAGCCTTTCGCCCAACTCGACTCTATCGAAAAGGAAAAGGTTTCGGAAGAGATGCCAGGCTATACCCGCAAAATCACGATACCGGCAAGGGTGAAGAAATTCAGCGTGGAGTTCTCACTCCTCAGCTACGGCAATACTGAGAAAAACGTATATGCCTACCAGCTGGAAGGTTATGATGATGACTGGGAGTATTGTATCAAAGGTACGCATAAGGCTGTTTTCCAGAACCTTTCTTCCGGAACTTATCACCTGCGGGTAAAGGCTACGGATGGCTATGGTAAGTGGCAGGAGCTGCCATGCACCATCACCATCCAGGTGCTGCCGCCATGGTATGCGTCACGCCTCGCCTTCATGCTCTATATCCTGATGCTGATAGGGAGTATCTTTGCTGTAGCCCGCTGGTATAAGGAGAGGGTGAAGACCCGAAACAGCCTGCAGATGGGCGTTATCCTTACCAATATCACCCACGAGCTGCTCACCCCGCTCACCGTCATCTCTGCCACCATCTACAAGCTCAAGGAAAGAGTACCACAGTATGAGGAAGATTATCTGGTGATGGACAACAACATCAACCGTACCACCCGATTGCTGCGACAGATTCTGGAAGTGAGAAAGTCGCAGGCAGGACAGCTGCATCTGCTCGTGAGCCGCGGAAACCTGATTTCGCTCATCGAAGAAGCCTGCGAGAATATCCGTCCGATGGCTGAACACCAGCAGGTTACCCTATCTTTAGAAAAGCCGAAGACTGAAGGCATGGCATGGTTTGATGCCGACAAGATGGATAAGATTATCTACAACCTGCTCTCCAACGCCATTAAATATAATAAGGTGGGAGGCAAGATAGATGTATCGCTCAGTCTCAGCAAGGAGCAGGCTGTCATCAGCGTCTCGGATAACGGCATCGGTATGTCGAAAGAGAAAATGAAGCATCTCTACACCCGTTTCTTCGATGGCGACTACCGCAAGCAGAACCAGTCAGGTACCGGTATCGGACTGTCGTTGACCCACGATCTGGTGAAACTGCATCATGGCGATATCCAATGTGAAAGTCAGGAAGGCAAAGGCACAACCTTCACCATCACCCTGCCTATCAGGAAAAGTGCGTATGCACCAGATGAAATAGACAACACAGACAAACCAAATGCAGTAAATCAGGAAGCCATCAGACAGGTAAGCCAGGAAACGAAGCAGGTATCTCAACCAGCTGAGGACAAACCTAAGCTGGTATCTGTTCGCCAAAGTATCTTCATCCGTAAAAATGTAAACAGGATTCTGGTGGTTGAAGACAACGAGGAATTGTTAGCCCTGATGCTGCAGGTTCTGAGCAAAAACTATCATGTACTTACGGCAAAGAACGGAAAGCAGGCAATGAACATCATCATGAAGGAGAAACTCGACCTCGTGGTGAGCGACGTGATGATGCCGATTATGGATGGTATCGAACTGACCAGACAACTGAAGTCTGACAAGAGTTTCTGGCAGTTGCCTATCATCCTGCTCACCGCCAAGAACAAGGAAGAGGACAAGACGGAGGCTTATGCCGTAGGAGCAGATGCCTACATTACCAAGCCATTTAAATTTGAAGATCTGGAAGTTCGCATCAACGCCCTTCTTGCCAACCGCAAGAAAATAATAGAAAAGATTCAGGCTGAGGTTTCACTCCAGGCAAGCACAGAGAACGAAGCACAGTCAAAAGTGCATCTTAGTAATCCCGACCAGGTGTTTATCACGAGCGCCACGGAGTTGGTAATGAAACACCTGGCTGATGCTGATTACGACAGAGAATCCTTTGCTAAGGATATGGCTATGGGAGAATCAACATTATATAATAAGATGAAAGCAACAACCGGACAGACGGTTATCGCCTTTATCAACTCTATTAGAATGAAAGAGGCTCAACGTATCATCCTGTCGAACCCTAACATTCTGGTAAGTGATGTGGCAATACAAGTGGGCTTCAACACGCCAAAGTATTTTTCAAAATGCTTCAAGAAACAGTTCGGCATCTTCCCGAAGGAGTATGCTGAGCAACAGAAAAACGTCAATTAGTATTATTAGTCGTGGAAATCCATTGCTTTTTTCGCACATTTCCACGACTAATCAATACGATCTCCCTATCACTATTCTGCGCGAAATAACCTTTTTATCCCATTTCGCGCAAAATAGTGATTCGTTATTTTGCGCGAAATGATATTTTTAGTATCTTTGCAGCAAAATAACGACATCATTATGGCACAAGAGATTATAGGAAGAGAGCCTGAAATCAAGGAGATTGAGGCTCTATATCAAACAAACAAACCTGTTTTTGCAGTAGTTTATGGTAGAAGAAGAGTCGGCAAGACCTTTCTGATAAGAGAATTGTTAGGCGACAAGTTTGCATTCTACCACACAGGACTCTCGCCATACGAATTACAAGGCAAGAAACTGAAGGAGCAGCAACTTAGCAATTTCTACTCTTCGCTCATCAAGTATGGCAGCGATATCAAACGAGTTCCAACCGACTGGCTGGAAGCATTTGATGCGCTCATATCCTTGCTGGAAAAAAAAGACACCAACAAGCGACAAGTTGTATTCATCGATGAACTTCCATGGATGGATACACCCCGTTCTGGCTTCATTACCGCCTTGGAACATTTTTGGAATGGATGGGGAGCAGGCAAGGAGAACTTAATGCTCATCGTCTGCGGCTCTGCTACCTCTTGGATTTCAGACAAACTCCTCAACAACAAGGGAGGACTCTTCGATCGAACTACAGATGAAATCAAGCTCCGCCCTTTTACCTTGGGGGAATGTGAGAGATTTTACCAGGCAAACCATATCGTAATGTCTAAATTCGACCAGGTACAATGCTATATGGCTACAGGTGGCATACCTTATTATATATCTATGCTCCAAAAGGGAAAGAGCCTGGCGCAAAACATAGACCGCCTCTTCTTCGAGCCAAACGCCAAACTCAAGTTAGAATTCGACCGTCTCTACTCTTCTCTCTTTACCAATGCAGAAGACTGCAAGAAGATTGTACGATTACTGGCAAAGAAGCAACAAGGGTACACAAGAAAAGAGATACAGGAACTGACGAAACTTACAGATGGGGGCGGTCTCTCCACAACTTTGAAGACTCTGGAAGTGAGCGACTTCATCACCTCGTATATCAAATACGACTATCCGAAGAGAGAGGTTTACTATCGTCTTACCGACTTCTACAGCAAATTCTATCTCTCCTTCATTGATGGCAAGAAGACTACCAATCCCAGCTTTTGGCAGGATAATTTACTGACACCCTCCCTTACGGCTTGGCGAGGCTTCACCTTCGAATCACTTTGCATCTACCATTTGCCACAAATCAAACAGGCGCTTGGCATTAGCGGAGTACAGACTGAATCAAGTCCATGGAAGAGCAGAAAAGAAAAGGATGGAGCACAGATAGACCTGGTTATCGAACGAGCAGACCACATCTGTAATATCTGCGAAATGAAGTTTTGCGAAGATGATTTCTCCATCAACGCCAGCTACGACAAGAACTTGCGCCATAAACTCAGCACATTTCAGGAAGAAACCCGATGCAAGAATGCCCTTCATCTGACACTCATCACAACATACGGTTTGAAGTTCAATGAGTATGCAGGAAGAATACAGAAAGTTATCACTATGGATGACTTATTCCGTATCTAAAAACTCCAAAAGCATAGAGGCTCTTCTCACTTTACGAACGCAGAATACTGCAAGAAGATTGTATGATTACTGGCTAAGAAGTAACAAGGGTACACCAGAAAATCTTTGTTCGGCGACGTTGAACTAAGATTTCATAGAAAAATGAATTTTCATGGTCTTTTTGTCGAAAGTGATTTCCGGGGTGTCTAAGAAGTGGGAGAGTGTACCCTTGTCTGCCAATTCCTGGGGAGTTCCTACGGATAATACGGAATTGCCTGCTTCTTTCTTGTCATGATGATCTTCTTCGTTGTGATTTTCTGTTTCCTCCAGATTGCAAGGAAGTTTCTCTATGAGCCAAATCTTGTCTGCCAGTTGCAGGGCGATTTCTACATCATGAGTAGAAATGAGGATAGACTTCTGGAGTTGATGGGCCAGTCGCTTGAGCATGAGTAGGGTTTCCACCTTGCTTGGAAAATCAAGAAAGGCGGTTGGCTCGTCCAGCAGGATAATGGGGGTCTGCTGGGCTAAGGCTTTGGCTATCATTACTTTCTGGCGTTCTCCATCGCTTAAAGTATTGAATATGCGACCTCTGAGGTGTTGGATTCCTACTTCATGAATGGCTTCGTTCACTATCTTCTGGTCTTCCTGAGAGAGTGAACCCCAGAAATTAGAATAAGGAGAGCGCCCCAGACCGATGATTTCTTCTACCTTCAGATGGATGTCGTCCATTTGGGCGGTTAGAACTACGCTGATGGATTTTGCCAGTTGCTTTTGGGAAAACATGCTGACGGATAGGAGATGGTCTGATTCTGAAGTTTTCGATAAGAGAATGTCTCCTTCCAAAGGTGGTTGGAAGGCTGAGAGTGTACGTAGCAAGGTTGATTTACCGGTACCATTCGCACCTATCAGACAGGTGAGTTCGCCACTTTGCAGAGAGGCGTTGATATTTTGGGCTACAATTCGATTCTGACCGCTCGAATGATAGCCGATAGTTGTATTTTCAAGAATGATAGTTTTCTTCATCTCGCTTCTTTGACTTTATGAAATAACCTTCTCGTTTTTTGTGCTCTCAAGTGCAAAATTACGACTTTTGATTTGATAATAGCCACACTCGGGATAAAAATAACCAACTTTAACGCATTCGTTTCGATTGATGCTAAGCCATTTTATCTCATGGACATCCATTGCTTATTTCAATTTATCTCATAGACATCCATTGCTTATTTTATAAAGTTTAAAAGTTTATTTCATAAAAATCCGAATCTTTCAAATAATAATTCCCCAAAAAATGCGTTTTATCTCTATATATAACTTATATGAAAAGTAAAATATATAACTTATTTGAAAAGTAAAGAATCAAAAATGGAACAAACTTCTCCTATACAGGCTTTATTGCAGCAACGCACTCTTCTTCAGTTGGAGTATTATACTGAAAAGGAGGCTTTTCGCAAACTGACGGAACAAATCGGCATGCGACGCAAGGTGAAACGTGGTGACGCTTGGTTTCCACTACGTATAGGCAAAAGCTTCTATAATTCGCTCAATCAAAAATCCATAGAGGTGTTCCGTACCTCCGACGAAGAGATTGACCACAATTTTGAGTTCGGGCGACCAGTCGTGTTCTTTCAGGTCAAGAATCATCCAGGGGAAATTTCTTCCCATGCTTCATTCAAAAGTGCAGCTTCTTCCTCTCCAAGTGCAATGTCCTCATCTCAAAACACAATATCTTTGTCTCAAGGTGCAGCGTCTTCCTCTTCTGCTTCCAATCCCAAGAGCATTAAATATTTCTCCTTTACCGGTACGGTCAGCTATGTGGATGGTGACAGAATGGTGATTAATGTGCCTGATTCTCTTTCCTTGCTCGACTTGCAGACAGAAGAGCCCATCGGCGTGCAGTTGTCCTTCGATGAAACGAGTTACAAACTGATGTTTGAAGCGCTCGACCGTACGATGAAGGCAAAGAATAACCGTCTGGCTTATCTGCGAGATCTTTTCTATTCTCATCAGAAAGCAGGCAGGTTTTCCTTTGAACCCATGAAGTTCCCTTGGCTCAATCCTACCCAGGAAAGAGCCGTGAACGAGGTGCTCTGGGCAAAGGATGTGGCCATCGTGCATGGACCTCCGGGAACGGGAAAAACGACGACTCTGGTAGAAGCTATTAATGAAACCCTGATGAGGGAGAGCCAGGTATTAGTGTGTGCACAGAGCAATATGGCGGTGGACTGGATTTCTGAAAAACTCGTGGATAGAGGCATCAACGTGCTTCGCATCGGCAATCCGACAAGGGTCAACGACAAGATGCTCGGTTTTACCTATGAGCGTCGTTTTGAAAGCCATCCTGATTATCCGCAACTCTGGACGATACGCAAGGCTATCCGCGAATTGCGCTCCAACCGCAAGAAAGGGAGCGAGAGTTTTCATCAGAAGATGGACAGACTGAGAAGCCGTGCTGCCGAGATAGAAATCCGTATTAATGCAGAACTCTTTGGCGAGGCACGTGTCATCGCCTGTACGCTTGTGGGTTCCGCTCATCGTCTGCTGGAAGGCATGAAGTTCGGCACCCTCTTTATCGACGAGGCTGCACAGGCGCTTGAGGCAGCCTGTTGGATTCCGATGAGAAGAGCCAGCAGGGTGATCTTAGCGGGCGACCATTGTCAGTTGCCGCCTACGGTGAAGAGCATCGCTGCGTTGAGAGCTGGACTGGGCAAAACCTTGATGGAGCGTATCGCAGAAAACAAGCCAGAGGTAGTGACCCTCTTGAAGATACAGTACCGCATGAACGAGGATATCATGCGATTCTCCAGCGACTGGTTTTATGGAGGTCAGGTGGAGAGTGCGCCGCAAATCAAATATCGCAGCATTCTCGATTTCGACCATCCGATATCCTGGATTGATACTTCAAACGAGGAGAATCAGATAACGATAGAAGGAGAAGATGCTCCTGAGGATTCTGCTTCCACATCATCTTCTTCATCTGCAGCCAATCAAAATTCTGATTTGAACTTCAAGGAACAGTTTGTGGGCGAGAGTTTCGGGCGTATCAACAAGGCGGAAGCTGAACTTACCCTCCTGACCTTAGCTGAATATTTTACGAAGATAGGCAAGCAACGTGTATTGGGCGATAGTATCGACGTAGGCATCATTTCGCCTTATCGTGCCCAGGTGCAGTATCTCAAGAAACTCATCAAGAAGTATGAATTCTTCAAGCCTTACCGTCGCCTGATCAGCGTCAATACGGTGGATGGTTTCCAGGGACAGGAGCGCGATGTGATTCTCATCTCCCTGGTGCGTTCCAACGATGAAGGACAGATTGGTTTCCTGAAAGACCTTCGACGCATGAATGTGGCGATGACGAGAGCCCGCATGAAGCTCATCATCCTCGGCAATAAAGACACGATGACCCAGCATCCTTTCTACAAGAAACTGTGGGAGTATGTGGAGGGACTCAATAATGATGAATAAGACAAGGAATGTACTTCCCTGAAAAAGGTTGTCACTTAGGAACAAACAGA
>NZ_QTXV01000039.1:0-33970 GCF_003461825.1 Prevotella sp. AM42-24
GTATAACAAGAAAGGTGTATACTACTTTCAGTTAAAGACAAAACACTAAAAAAAGTATCCTAAGATACTTGCCAAACTATCCTAAGATACTTGCCAAACTATCCTAAGATAAATGGCAAAGAATCTAAGAATAAAGAAAGCGAGCACCATCCCTCGATGATGCTCGCCCAAAACAAGTGTGTTTCTAACCAAAAATATCTATTAGTATCCTGGGTTCTGCCAGAAACCTGTCGTACTGTTCACCTCTGTGGTGAAGTTCTGAACAGCGTCAATCTCATTCTGTGGGATTGGACGATAGAGATAATGCTTGCTGACATCAGCCTTCAGGTTGTCGGCAGCCTGTGCATTATACTTCTGTACGTACTCGTAAAGTTTACCTGTACGCTTCAAATCAAACCAGCGCATCTGCTCACCGCAGAACTCTACTGCTCGCTCCTCAAGGATGGTATCGATGGTTGCATTACCACTCAAGGTATTATCCTTACCCTCGATAGCACGCGCCTGACGGAGCTGGTTGATAGTTGCCATGGCTGCACCACCATCACCGAGAGCCAACTGACATTCTGCCTTGATGAGATACATCTCTGGGATACGCATCACGATGGCATCACGGCTGGAGATGTCATGAGTTGGGTAGTTTGGATCATAAACATCATCCAAGAACTTCTTGATGCCAGGGAATGAGCACCAACCAGCAATCTTATACAGGTTGTAACGATCATCACCATAAACCTTTGAGGTTTTCACGGCTGCTTCTGTTGGCTTGGCTGTAGCCTCATCCATAGATGTGTAAACAGGGATGTCACCACCTGCCATAAACTGAATACGGTATCTGTTCTTTGCCCAAGCCTGCATAGCCTGTCCCTCTGGAGAATCACCATCCATTGGACAATAGTAAATAGCGGTATCCTGCAACTCTGGATAATTCTTTGAATTCTTAGCCAAATCAGGTGAAGCTATGTCATAGTGATCAAGCAAGGTTGCTTCTGAACGCTGATCGGTAGTCTTATGCTTCTCCAACAGGTTCCACAAGTGCAATGAAGGCAAGTAGCGGGTGAATCCACGTCCGTATGGAGAATAAGCTGCGCCACATTCTACATTCTTACCAGTTGATTTACTCTTGATGGTTGTCTTGCCAGCAGCTATACGCCAGAACACCTGTGTGTCTTTCTGACCATTGCCACCCAAGTCGTTAGCGCCATTGTTCCACATAGAAACAAACATCAACAACATGGCATTACCACCACGAGTATAACCCGTACGGGTAATCAAACTATTGTACTGCATTGGGCTACCACCTTCCAAACGATAACGGTAAGGAATGCAGTTAGCATTGGTCTTGATGTCCTGAGAATAGGTTACACCGAAGAGCGCCTCCTGATTGGTATTATAGCTCTCATTAGCCATCGTCCATACATGCTTGTAGTTATTGTCAAGACTTGCATAATCCCTTGCACCAATAACAGCCTCTGCATCTGCCTGAGCAGCTGTATAGAGAGTATTCTTGTCTTTACCATCATAATTGCCACCTTTGACGGTCTGACCTAACTGACCACCCAACCAGGATGCTGCATAAAGCAATACTCTTGATCTCAAAGCCTTAGCTGCCCAATAGTTGGCACGTCCATCAGCCTTGGTCTTGTAACCTGCAGCCTCGAACTTAGCGATAGATTCATCCAAATCGTCCAATACCTTACCGAACACTTCATTCTCAGGCATTCTGGTAGGATTAAAATTCTGAGCTGTTACAGGTTCTGAATTATATGGGATAGCTCCCCAGGTGTTAACCATGTGGAAATAATAGAAAGCTCTCAGGAAAAGAGCTTCACCCAGATAACGATTCTTCAGATCCACACTCAAGAAGTTTGCATCATTCACATACTTGATGGCATTGTTGCAGACATCTGTAGCACTATAGAAAAGTTCCCAATAGTTATCAAGACAAGGGTTATCTGCCACATTGTTTTCCAATGCTGCTGCATTGAAATTGTAGGAGCAAAGGCTCTTCTGCTTGTTATCATAACCATAATAGAAGAGGTCGGTACCCATTTCACTTAAACCTAAACCTGCTTCCTTACCATACCAGCCACGGGCAAAGGTGTAGCAGTTTGCTACAAGGCCTTCCAGACCAGCAGGAGTTTTATATGCCAAACCGGCAGTTTCACCCACTTTATTCTCTTCCTCCAGAAAATCAGAACAAGAGGTAAGTCCCAACATCATAGAAGATGCCGCTGCCATGAATAATATCTTTGTTTTCATAATTGATTCGATGTTTTTAGAATTCTACATTAAGACCGATTACAACCTGCTTCTGCATAGGGAATGAGATGCTACCACCACGCTCTGGGTCGTAGTTGTCAATCTTACTCCATGTCATGAAGTTCTTCATTGAGCAATATACTCGAGCCTTATTCATACCGATAGTATGCAACCACTTAGCTGGCACATTATAAGAAAGGGTGATATCCTTAATCTTGAAGTAATCAGCCTTTTCGTATGTGAACGCAGACTTGTAAGTTGACCAGATCTTGCTGGAATTGGTATCCAAACCTGGGTTAGGGAATTTTGCATCGGTATTGGTTGGTGTCCAATAATCGATAGCATCACCCCAGTTGGCAGACTCAAAGTTCAACTGCTCATTCATTGCGTATGAAATATAACCGCCCAAACGAGCCATCAACTGTACTGAGAGTGAGAAGTCCTTATAGGTGAATGTATTGGTCATACCGAATACATGATTAGGATCCTGGTTGTAGAGTACACGGTCGTCAGAACTGATAGTACCATCACCATCCTTATCCAAAATCTTTGGAGAACCTGGTGTACCATAGCCCTTGGTACCTGTGCAACCAGGCTTCTTGCCTTCATGTGCAGCCTTAAAGTCTTCTACATACTGGTCGAACTCACCAATACCCCACTCACCGAGTACCTTGTAATCATAGAATGCGTTTACACGATTGCCTACGAACAAGCCCTTGGTACCAGATACATACTTATCAACACCACCTGTCAACTCAGTAATCTCATCCTTGAAATGAGAGTAAGACCAGTTGGCTGTCCAGTCAAAGTCCTTGGTACGAACGATATCTGTCATCAAAGAGATCTCAAGACCCTGTCCCTTTGTCTTACCGATATTGTCGATAACGGTAGGGAATGATGATGCAGGTGCTGTCTTATAGAACAACAAATCGTAGGTATGGTTCCAATAGTAATCAATGCTACCGCTGATACGGCCATCAAGGAAACCGAAGTCGAGACCAAGGTTGAATGATGAGGTCTTCTCCCATGTCAGGTTAGGATTACCCAACTGACTTGGAATCTTACCAGATACATCTGTGTTGCCTAAATAGTAATAATAGGTATTGGCACTCAGTGATGTCAATGTAGAATAAGCATCAATAGCTGCATTACCGGAAATACCCCAAGAAGCACGAAGTTTCAAATTACTCAAAACTTTCTGGTCTTTCAACCAACTCTCCTCGATCATTCTCCAACCACCTGCTACAGATGGGAAGTAACCCCACTTGTGACCCTTTGCCAAAGTAGAAGAACCATCAGCACGAAGTGAAGCGGTCAACAGATACTTGCTGGCATAAGAATAGTTCAGACGACCAAAGAATGACAACATGGAAGTCTTGACGTAGGTAGAAGTTGTAACAGGAGAAAGGATCTTAGACAGATCATTGTAACCACTCTCATAATAATGAGTAGCACCTGCATCACCGCCCACAGTAGAACTTTCTGTCACTGTCTGGGTCAACTCATGACCAAGCAATGCTGTCAAATCATGCTTCTCTGCTATCGTAGTATTGTAATTGATGGTATTATCCCATGTAATCGCAGTAGAGTTATTTCTGATCTGACGGATGTAGCTGGTAGAAGGAGACTGGTATCTCTGCTGACTCTGATAGTCCTGATACAAGCCATTGCGTGAGTCGCTTCTATCTACAGCAAACATAGAGCGTAAGTTCAGGCCCTTCATAGGGGCAACCTCCACATAAGCATTGCCGAAGAAACGGGTTGACTCAGTATTGTTCTGATAAGCATCCTTTACATCATCCAGCAATGGAGAACAGTGAGCTGCATACCAAGGGTTTGGAGTCGCATTGATGCTTCCATCTGTCAAATATGGATGAGTAATGGAGGTCATCTTCAAAGCCTGGTTGTAAACACCGGAATTACGACGATTCCAGTTTTTGTAAGTAAAGAGTAAGCTGGATCCTACCTTCACAACCTTATTGATGCGATGGTCGATATTCACCTTACCATTGTAGCGGCTCATCTGATCGTTCTTCATCAAACCACGGTCGTACATAGCACCCAAGGAAATATTGAAATTGGTCTTTTCACTACCACCAGCTACATTTACTTCATAGTTCTGAGAGGTACTGTTTTTCAAGAGCAAATCGCCCCAATCAGTATAGGAACCATCATTATAAATATCGAATGTTGATGTACCGTCATCCAGTTTATTGGTCAATACACTTTCAGGAGTGATGCTGCCGAGCACGGTATTGTAAGCCTCCAAAGTCTTGTCAGCACCTTTATACCAAGTCGAATAAGCACTCTTGTCTATCAGGCGCTGTACTTCCTTTGCACCGTACATAGAATTTGCTGCATTGGTAGCACTGTTGAAAGAGTTGTAGAAATTGAATCCTACTGAAGTTTTACCGGCCTTACCACGCTTAGTAGTAATGATGATAACACCATTGGCACCACGGGTACCATAGATAGCAGTAGAAGAAGCATCCTTCAATACCTCCATAGACTCAATATCTGATGGATTAAGGTCGAGCGTAGAACCATAAGCCACTCCATCCACAAGAATCAACGGATTATTGGAAGCCAACATAGAACGGGCACCACGAAGATTGATGCTTACGCCAGAACCAGACTCACCACTTGACTGCTGCAAGTCCATGCCAGGAATCTTAGCCTGCATCGCCTGCATCGCATTGGATGAAGCCACATTCTTAAGATCGTCAGACTTGATGGAAGCGACAGAACCTGTCAAATCACGTTTCTTCACTACGCCATAGCCGATGACAACCAATTCATCCAGAGAATTGTTATCTTCTTCCATCACGATATCGACGGAATTCTGGGCACCTACCTTTACCTTCTTTTCCTTGTAACCGATATAGGTAAATTTGAGAACTGTAGATGGATTAACTCCGTTAATAGAAAAGTTACCATCCAAATCGGTGACAGAACCTAAACCTGCCATTCCTTCAGGAACAACACTAACGCCAATCATTGGTTCGCCATTAGAATCCTTCACTGTACCCTTGATTGTTTTCTGTTGTGCAAAAGCACCAAAACAAACAGAGCCTAAAGCCAGTGCCATACTGACACGTTTCAGTTGTTGATACATAAACTTCTGTTTTAGGTTATTATTATTTCAATTTTTTAAGCAGAACTTAATTTCGCTTTTATTCAGTTTTCATACAAACTCACCTTATTCATCATGACTTGGTTCCGTTATTATGAAGCGGTTCCTTAGTTATTATGTAGGTTTGTTATGCCGCAAAGATATGAAAAATTCTCAAAAGGTCAATGCAATTACATACACAAAATAACGTAAACGTTTACGAACAAGTGTATAAAAAAGCGCCCATCTTCCATCAGATGAAGCGCTTTTTATACGTTCATATTCAAAAAAAGTGTATCTTCTAAAAAAGTCAGAAGATACACTCTTGTTTTATATTTTTTTCTTCAGGGATTTCCTGAAGAATCTCATTCCTACTTATCAGTAGTTTTCTTGGCAGCAGGTTTTGCTGCTGTCTTGGCAGGTGCCTTCTTTGTAGCAGCCTTCTTTGTAGCAGCCTTGGCTGGTTTCTGTGCTTCACGCAGTTTCTCTACTTCCTTTTCTATCTTGTCCAACTTAGCCTGGAGACGAGTGATTTCCTTATCCTTCATCTCTATCTCCTCCTCCATATTGGTGACACTGGTCATGTAATTATCGAGCTGCTCATTGTCCATCTCTGGATGGAGAGAGTTTACTCGGTTGAGGAAGTCGCCCAGAATGTTCATGTAATTTGTGAAAGCATCAAATGGACTTGAATAGATACCACGGTCAAGACCCACATTACTTGGCTTAGTAGTCATGAAACGGAAGTTATTGCTTGCCTGCAAGTAATCCCAGTCCTGATTGATACGAGGATCATTAGCAATACGTACACGGTCGGCTACACTATAAAGTTTGTTGAAAGCCTCACGCTGCATCTGATTTCCGAGCCATGGGCTGACATCACGCTCCTCATCCACCCAACTCAATATATCAGGTACATTCAACTCGCCTACAGACTTCATCTTCTTGCAAATCTCTGAAGGTGTAGAGAAGGTGATGCCCTTCTGGCGTGCACATTCTGGCAATGCCTTGAAGAACTCGAGGATATTGCTGGACAATGGCTGGGCAATACCAAGTGCAGACAGTTCCATGAAGATATTGATAATCTGCTCTTCCTGTGGCAAAGCTGCTATCTCATTGATATAGGTATCAGCAAAAAGTGGATAACCATCCCAACTACTATTATTGAAACGCAAAGAGATATCATCGCTCAAACGGATATCACGGAGCAAAAGCTTCAGATTTGGAGCTATCGGACAATGATAAACATAGTGTGGAGACTTCCAGCCCAATACATGCTTGGCACCTTCGGTCAACATACCTTCGAAGCCCATCTGAGAAGCCTGCAAACCAATATCATCGCTGTAAATGAGTGATGAATTGCGAAGCACAGTTGGTTCCTTACCGAAATATTCCTTGATCTTGGAAGCCTGACGCTTAACCTCCTTGGCAAAGCTATCCTCATTGACGAGAGAGGCAAGACCATGAGAATATGGCTCTGCGAGGAACTCTACACAACCGGTAGCGTTCAGTTCCTGCAATTTTTCCAATACCTGAGGAGCATGCATTTCCAACTGTTCCATGCCGACTCCTGAGAGTGAAAAGGCTACCTTGAAATACTTGTCACTCTGATGGATCATCTCCAACAGGGCATTGAGCGCTGGCATATATGACTTCTCAGCTATCTCGCTGATAGAACGCTCATTCTCGTAATCATCATAGTAATAATGATCAGTACCGATGTCGAAGAAGCGGTAGCGTTTCAGATGGGTAATCTGATGTATCTCGAAATATAAACAAATTGTCTTCATAATTTGAAACTTGATATTTGAACGTTTAACTTTATGACAAGCAAAGACAAAGAGTTCTTCGCTCTTCGTTCTTCACTCTTCACTTAACCTACTTCCATCCTAAGGTTTTAAGGTATAAGTCCCTGATGCGGGCACCCACCTTTTCCCAGGTAATCTGGTCAACTTCCTTCTTGCCCTCCACAGAAAGATAGTCGAAAAGACTCTCATTATGACAGATACTGTAAATGGCATCTGCAAGGGCATGAATATCCCAGTAATCTACCTTGATGCAGTTGGTAAGAATCTCACCGCAACCACTCTGCTTGGAAATGATGGTAGGTGTGCCACACTGCATGGCCTCCAAAGGAGAGATACCGAAAGGCTCACTCACAGAAGGCATGACATAGACATCGGAATCCTTCAGGCACTCATACACCTGCTTGCCACGCATGAAACCAGGGAAGTGGAAACGATCGGCAATACCTCGCTCAGCTGCAAGATAAATCATCTGATCCATCATATCTCCCGAACCAGCCATGCAGAAACGCACATTACGGGTACGATGAAGCACCATATTGGCAGCCTCTACAAAATATTCCGGTCCCTTTTGCATGGTGAGACGACCCAAGAATGTAACCACCTTCTCCTTGCCCTTATGATCAGGACGAGGAATATCCTGCCACTCCTGCTTCAATGGATATACCGCATTGTGCATAGCAAAGCACTTGCGTGGATCCTGGTGATACTGATTGATGACCGTCTGTCGGGTCAACTCAGATACACACATGATACAGTCAGCATTGTCCATACCATCCTTCTCGATGGAATAAACGGTAGGGTTTACCTTACCACGACTACGGTCGAAATCGGTAGCATGCACGTGAATGCACAATGGTTTACCACTCACCCTCTTGGCATGAATACCAGCAGGGAAAGTCAGCCAGTCGTGAGCATGGATAATATCAAATTCCTCACTTCGAGCTACCACACCGGCAATGATGCTATAGTTATTGATCTCGTCGTGGAGATTGGATGGATAACCACCTGCAAAATCCATACATCCGAGGTCGTTGACATTCATATAGTTGAAGTCGGCATAGATATGATCGCGATAACGGAAATAGTCATCCGGATTCATAATATTGCCTACTCGCTGCTGTACGTAATCATGATTGACATCACGCCAGGCGATAGGCACACTATTCATGGCCACAATCTTACAAGCACTGCGGTCCTCATCACCGAAAGGATGAGGAAGACAGAGTATGGTTTCAATGTCACCCTGAGCATGCAAGCCCTGAGAAATACCAAAGTTAGCAGTAGCCAAACCACCAAATACATGAGGAGGATACTCCCATCCAAACATTAATACTTTCATATAGCAGTCCTCCTTATTAATATTGATACTTATCGAGTAATTCGAGTGCACGCAGAATCTCTGCCACATTCATGGCAAAGGAAATGGCACCACGTCCAGCAAATGGAGGGTTACCATCAAAGAGTTCGCTGATGGTACCGAGACAATGATAAGACATTTCATCTTCATATCCCACCATCTGGCGCTCGATGAAGCTCAATCGGGTTCTTCTGTAGAGTTTCAAACTTGCCTCCATATAGAAACCGCCGAGCCAAGGCCATGCAGTACCTTGATGATATGCATAATCTCGCTGGCTCTGAGGACCTACATAGACAGGATTATAACCGCCACTCTTAGGAGAAAGAGAGCGCAATCCCTTAGGGGTCAGGAGTTCACGTGTACAGATATCGAGCACTTTCTTCTTCTGGTCTTGAGAAAGAGGAGAATAGTCGAAAGCGACTGGGAAAATCATATTAGGTCGAACACTCCAATCGATCATGTTACCATCTACATAGTCATAGAGATAACCATACTCATTGAGGAAAGTATCGAGGAAAGACTGCTTGGTCTTCTCTGCCAATTCCAGAAGATGCTGCTGCCTATCTTGCTTGCCATCCAACTCGCAGAGAGCAGCACAGAAGCACAATGCATTGTACCATAATGCATTAAACTCAACGATATAGCCACTTCTTGGAACTACTGGTTTTCCATTGGCAGTAGAGTTCATCCATGTTACGGCCTTATCCTTTCCATTAGAATAAAGGAGTCCGTTAGGATGCAATTCTAAGTTAGGATGGTGATTGCCTTCGATAAAGAGCATGACACTCTTGATGAACTTACCATATTTCTTCAGACATTCCTCCTTGCTGGTTTCCTTAGCATACTGCTGAAGAGCCCAGATTGCCCAGAGAGGAACATCCGGCTGTTCCAATTCGGTAATATTCACCGTGATATCCTTTCCTTCCATGAATTCCTGATATCCCTTCATGGCAGTCTTCATCACCAGTTCAAAGTAGTCATTTTCCTCTATAGAGAGGGTTAGACCCGGCAAAGAGATAAATGTATCTCGCGCACGGCACTTGAACCAAGGATAACCAGCCAGAATGTATCGGTCATCATTTTTCTCACGACGGTGGAACTGATGGGCAGCATTGACAAGACAATGGAAGAAATTGTCACGAGGGGCTCTTTCTGCCACTTCCTTATCAAAAAGTTTCTTCAATGTACCGGTCTTGATTTCAGATGTAGATGCAGCAAAGACAATGCTCTCACCTTTCTTGATTGGCATCTCAAAATAACCAGGTACATAAAGGTCCTCATTGGAAGCATAGCCACGCTCCTGCTCCTTAGGATACTCCACACCACGATACCAGTCTGGGGAAAAAACAAACTCATTCTTCTTGGAGAACTGCATATAAAGGTCTGGATAACCTGCATACATACAAGTCTTGATACCATTATCCACTGCTGAATACTCACGGGATGCTGTTCCATTCTCATGGGTAAACTGACGCACGCTTCTGAAAGCCAAGAATGGACGGAAACGCAAGGTGGTAGCTGAATGACAATCCACCATGGTGTATCTGATCAAGATGCGATCTTCATAATGCTGAAAAACGACCTCTTTCTTTAAGATGACACCACCTACACGGTAAAGCGTTGTTGGCACCTTATCGCAATCAAACTCACGAATGTATTTATGGCCCATCGGGCTAAAGTTGTTGCCTTGATACTTGTGCAATCCGAGATTGAATTCAGCGCCATGCTGAATGACTGTAGGATCGAGAGAACTCAGCAATACATGATTGTCACCATCCAGTTCTGGAATAGGGACAACCAGCAAACCGTGATACTTTCGAGTATTACAATCAACAATCGTAGAGCACGAATAAGCACCCGAGCGGTTGGTTCTAAGCAACTCCTTCGGCAATGACTCCTGTAGGTTGGTCATCAGGGCCTTTTCGAATTTTAGATAACTCATAGATCTATATTAAGGTTTTTAATATTTTTGTTGACTTTATTGCATCCAAAGGTAAGGAAAAAAAGCGAAACGACAAAGTTTTTTGGCAAAGAATTTAAGAAAATCGCTATATTTAATGTTTTATAAGCTTTTAAAGGGCAAATATTCCCCGTTTTTAAGTCACTTAGATGAATACACACAGTTTTGTGTAGCCTCTTTACAACAATCGCACAATCGAAAAAAGGTGCACCGGAACTTGTATTCCGATACACCTTATTATTCTTAAAACCTTATTATTCTTGAAATAAGATCAATCTGACTACTGCGGTATCAGGAAGTTGATTACTTCCTGCTCCACCGTGATGCGGTAAGGCCCAACTGGCGTCTTCATCAATCGACCATCTACACCAATCATCGCATGAGAAGAATCCTCTACCACCACCTCTCTCGTGCGATAGGGATGCACACTTTTATGATTGAGGAATTTACCTTTGACGAAAAGATAAAAACCTTCAAAGAGCTGGGTCATACCTGGATGATGAACAACAGAGACATCCAGAAGACCATTGTAAGGCACCGCATTAGGAGTCTGTCCATATCCCGATGCATTTCCTACACACATGGTCATCACCCTACGCTTAATGACATCTGAATTGATGCGGATATGCATCTTATAGTCTAATCGCTGGAAAATCATCAGCACGAATGAGAAGAGGAACGACAGGGTGCGGGAACCGAATACATGATGGGTCTTGCGACGCAAGTTCATGATAGCAGCTATCAGACCGACATTCACGCAATTGAGAAAATAGCGGTGACAGTTTTCCCCCTTCTTGTTCTGATAACGGATACAACCTAAATCTATCTTACGCACACGATGCTGCTGGAGCCATTTGATAGTCTGTTCGTAATCACTATCATCAAATCCCCAGAAATGAGCAAAGTCATTCATCAGTCCATTAGGAATAATACCCAGCGCAATCTGGTTTCTTACGGAAGCATCTACCTGCATCAGACAGTTTACTGCATCATTCAATGCAGAATCTCCACCCACAATAACGATTGTCTTATAGCCATTGTTGATAAACATCTTAACCAGACGCTCTACACTTTTCTGATTCTCGCTTTGCACGAAATCATAGTCCACATGAAGTTGGCGCAAAACTTTCTCTATCTTAGTCCAGCGCGCACTGCTCCTCCATCCTCCTCGAGGACAATAGAGCAAGCCCCATTTATTTTCATTTACAGCCACGTCGATTATTCTCCTATAATAATATTCTCTATATTAATAAATAATGTATATACGATTAGAAATCCATCTATTACTTATCCAAATATCGATCAATCATATAAATTGCTACCGATTAGATTTCATCAGTTCAAGAACCTGCTCTACCTTCTGCTCCATCGGTTGAAGTGCATCTATCCAATGAATGGTAAAACCCCTGCGCTCCATACCACGAAACCAGGTCATCTGCCTTTTGGCAAACTGATGAATGGCGATTTCCAATCCTCTCAGCATCTCCTCATAAGAAGTTTTTCCTATCACATATTCTGTGATAAACTTGTATTCCAACCCGTAATACAACAGGTTTTCTGCAGGAATACCACGATCGAGGAGTCCCTTGATTTCCTCTACCATCCCATTCTCCAGACGCTGTTTCAGACGGCGGGTGATTTTATCACGGCGGGCATCACGGTCGATACTTACTCCTATCACCAAAGAATCAACCGCAGGCAATTCCCGCTCTGGCATTGGATGTTCGAGATTGTAAGTTTCAATCTCAATCGCACGGATGGCGCGCTGCGCAGTATCTACATCTGTGCGATTGTGCATATTAGAACCATTCTTCGCCTTCAAATGCACCAACATATCTGTCAGTTCTTCCAGCGTTTTACTTTCGAGGGAACTACGAAGAGCAGGATTTTGAGGAACTGGTGAAAGATGATAACCTTTCAAGACAGACTCGATATAGAGTCCGGTACCTCCACAGAGTATCGGAAGTACGCCACGATGAGTAATGTCCTGATAGGCATCATAGAAGTCCTGCTGATATTGGAAGAGATTATACTTGGTACCGGCATCACAGATGTCTATCAGATGATAAGGAATCAGTTTACCCCCTACCGTATAATCCTCAAGATCTTTTCCCGTACCAATATCCATGCCCCGATAGACCTGGCGACTATCGGCACTGATAATCTCAGCCCCATGCGTATCGCCACCCCACATGGAAGAATCCATGCCATTGATATGCGAGGCAAGTGCAGCGGCAAGACTAGTCTTTCCACTGGCAGTAGGACCCAATATAGTAATCATAGAATGTTTCATGGCGCAAAGATACAAATTTTTCCGATACAGACAAACAAAGAAATAAAAAAAATGGGAAAACAAGGCAAGAAAAGGAGAATCAGTATGCCTTTATGCTATAAAACTTCAAGCCATTAGACAAAAAAATAAATAATAAAAAAAGCCTGGCATTTTACAATGCCAGGCTATATATATTGTCGTAAATCGCTTCAGCGGTATTACTTCAACTCAGCGAGGTACTTGATAGTACGAACCATCTGAGAAGTATAAGAGTTCTCATTGTCGTACCAAGAAACTACCTGTACCTGATATGTGTCGTCGTCGATCTTGCTAACCATTGTCTGAGTAGCATCGAAGAGAGAACCGAAACGCATACCGATGATATCAGAAGAAACGATAGGATCCTCGTTGTAACCGAAGCTTTCGTTAGAAGCAGCCTTCATTGCAGCGTTGATACCCTCAACTGTAACGTCCTTACCCTTAACAACAGCTACGAGGATAGTTGTAGAACCTGTTGGAGTAGGAACACGCTGTGCAGAACCGATCAACTTACCGTTCAACTCAGGGATTACAAGACCGATAGCCTTAGCAGCACCTGTTGAGTTAGGAACGATGTTCTGAGCACCTGCACGAGAACGACGGAGGTCGCCCTTACGCTGAGGACCGTCGAGAATCATCTGGTCACCTGTGTAAGCGTGGATTGTTGACATGATACCTGACTGGATAGCTGCGTACTTGTTCAAAGTGTCAGCCATTGGAGCCAAGCAGTTTGTTGTACAAGAAGCTGCAGAGATAACTGTATCAGCTGGAGTCAAAGTCTTGTGGTTTGTGTTGTAAACGATAGTAGGGAGATCGTTACCTGCTGGAGCAGAGATAACTACCTTCTTAGCACCTGCTGTAAGGTGAGCAGAAGCCTTCTCCTTAGATGTATAGAAACCTGTGCACTCAAGTACTACGTCAACACCAAGCTCACCCCAAGGAAGCTCAGCTGCGTTAGGCTTAGCGTAGATAGTGATCTCCTTACCATCAACGATGATAGAGTTGTCTGTTGCCTCTACAGTGTGCTTGCCCTCGCCATACTTACCAGCGAAGCCACCCTGTGCTGTATCATACTTAAGAAGGTGAGCCAACATTTTTGGAGATGTAAGGTCATTGATTGCAACTACCTCATAACCATCTGCCTCAAACATCTGACGGAAAGCCAGACGACCGATACGGCCGAAGCCGTTAATAGCAACTTTTGTCATTTTTTTTAATATTTAAAATTAATGGTTTAAAATAATTCCATCTTTTAAGCTCTCAAGCAATCCTGAAGTGCTGAAACATTCAAAAAAATAAGCTTTCAAGCATTTTTTTCTTTTTCCGAGCGCAAAGTTACTAATTTTTTTCTAACTTTGCACACGAAAAGAGTATTAAATAAATTAAAAAAGGATAGTTGAGGTTTAATCTTGCTATAAAAAAAACAGTTAGCATGTCAGACTGACAACTCCATATTGCAAAATTCAATCCTTTCACAAGAATGAAATATGCATATCGGATGAAGAAATCAAACCCAATGATGCATTACACCTTAATTATATATAATGGAAAAATCATCATTCTGCAAGAAATGACAAAGTATAAATACTAAAATTATATCAACATTTAAATAAACAAAAGTAAAAGAATTAAGTTATGAGTAAATTTTTGAATGAATTCAAGGAATTCGCCATGCGTGGCAATGTGCTTGACATGGCTGTCGGTGTAATCATCGGTGGTGCTTTCGGCAAAATCGTAAGTTCTGTTGTGGATGATATCATCATGCCTCCTATAGGATGGTTGATTGGTGGCGTCAACTTCGCTGACCTCAAGTTGACCTTGCCTACCGTACAGGTTGCCGGTGAGGAATTCAAGACTGCGACCATCAACTATGGTAGTTTCCTCCAGACCTGTTTCGATTTCCTCATCGTGGCTTTCTGTATCTTCATGCTCATCAAGGCGGTCAACAAGTTAGCTAAGAAGAAGGAAGAACCTAAGGAGCCTGAGGCACCAAAAGCACCAGAACCAAGTGCAGAGGAGAAACTTCTGATGGAGATTCGCGACTTGCTGAAATCACAGCAGAAATAATTGCCACAATAAAAAAGTGACAATAAAAAAAGTCCCATACGATCCGCAGAATGCCATCTGGCAGTACCTGGAATCGTATGGGACTTTTTTATTTAAAGATGGAATAGAACCTTGGGATTTCAACAGGTGCGTTTATCCCACGCCCAACAACTCAACTTCAAAGATAAGAGTAGAACCTCCTGGTATTCCTGGCTGAGAGAACTTTCCATATCCCATTTCGGCAGGAATATAAAGTTCCCACTGGTCGCCTACGTGCATCTGTTGCATCGCCACAATCCAACCATCTATCAGATCGCTCAATCGCATCGCAAACGGAGTTCCGCCACGGCTGGAATCAAACTTCTTGCCATTGATGGTCCAACCCGTATAATGAGCAGTCACAATGCTGCGCTTGCCTGGTTGTGCCCCATTTGGATCTCCCTGTTTCAACACCTTATAATATATACCACGAGGGAGTGCTTTCACACCTTCCTCTTGAGCCTTTTCTTCCAGCCAACGCTTGTTGGCCTCTACATATTCTCTTTTTGCCATATTTCAGATTACATGATATTATATTTGCGCCGCTAAGTTACGAAGAAAAATCGGAATGACAAAAAAAATCCGGTTTTATTTTGCCATGTCTTCTTTTTATGCTAACTTTGCATCCTAATCATCAAAAATACAATATGCCACAAACACTACATATTGCAATCATCGGTGGAGGCGCCGCAGGATTCTTTACAGCAATAGAAGCCAAGCGCAACTTCCCTCACGCCGACATCACCATATTCGAGAAGAATTCAAAGGTACTTGCCAAGGTGGAAATCACGGGAGGAGGAAGATGCAATCTTACCAATTCCTTTGAGGAGATTTCTGACTTGAAGCAGGCATATCCTCGTGGTCATAAACTGATGAAGCGACTTTTCAAGAGATTCGATTATCAGCATGCCTTCAACTGGTTTGAAGGAAACGGCGTGCCACTGGTTACACAGGAAGACCAATGCGTGTTTCCGGAATCGCAGGATTCACGCAGCATCATCGACTGTCTGGTGAATACCGCCAAGCGACTGGGCGTAAAGATACAATGCAACCACCTGCTCACCGCCATCACGGAACTGGAGGATGAGCGCCTGCTCCTGGATTTCAAGGTTTCAAAAGGAAATCTTTCGGGAGCATCTTCTGCCTCTCATCCCGTTTCCGAAATCAGGCAGATTGCCTTCCATCGGGTAGCCATCACCACTGGCGGTCATCCGAAGATGGAGAGCTTCAAGCATCTCTCAGACCTGGGACATGCGATAGAGCTGCCTATCCCATCGCTCTTCACCTTCAACATCGCCGACAAGGCTTTCAAGAACTTGATGGGCACGGTGGTAGAGCCTGTATATACCAGCATTCCGGGCACCAAGCTGAAGGCAGAGGGTCCGCTTCTCATCACCCATTGGGGCATGAGCGGTCCTGCCGTGCTGAAACTTTCCTCTCATGCTGCACGCCATTTGCACGAGAACAATTATCAGATCAGAATTTCCGTAAACTGGGTACACGAGAGCAACCGCTCGCTGGTGGAAGAGAACATCCAGGGCATCATCATCGCCAACCCGCAGAAGCAATTAGCAAGCATCCGCCCCTACAATCTGCCATCCCGCCTCTGGCTCTTCCTGATTCAGAAGATGGGATATGCACCCGAGAAGAAATGGAGCGAAATGGGAAAGAAGGGCTGCAACCTGCTGATAGAAACCCTCACCAACGACCTCTATCAGGTAAACGGCAAGGGAGCCTTCAAGGAGGAGTTTGTTACCTGCGGCGGCATCAGCCTCAGCAACATCGACCTGCATACCTTAGAGAGCAAGGTGTGCCCTCACCTCTTCTTTGCCGGTGAAGTGCTCGACATCGATGCCATCACCGGCGGCTTCAACCTGCAGGCAGCCTGGACCACGGGGTATGTGGTGGGACAACATATCGGAGAATAGCCTATTCCTCTTTCGATACAAAATCTTTCACGATGCGGGTGTATTCCTCGTGATGGTCGCGATATGCCATGGCATGAACGGAGCCTTTAGCGATGAAGATGGCTTTACGGCCCTTCGTCTTTGCCTCATAAAGCGGATGAAGCATGGCGTAGGGCACGAAGGCATCCTTATCGCCATGGATAAAGAGCATCGGTTTGGTGCTCTTGCGAACCTGCTCTATCTGCTGAGCCTCGGCAAACGACCAGCCATAGCGATACTGGCAAAGAGCAGAAGTGGTATTCATCAGCGGGAAGGAAGGCAAGCCAAACTGGTCTTTGAGCTGAGCGGAAAACTCATCCCACACGCTGGTATAGCCGCAATCCTCCACAAAGCACTTCACGTAATCGGGAGTCTTCTCTCCCGATACTGCCATCGTGGTTGCCGCACCCATAGAAATACCGTGAATCACCTGACGGGTATTCTTCACTCTTCGTTCTTCACTCTTCACTTTAAATATCTCATTGGCGATTTCCGACCATCTGATCACATCCCATCTATCCTTCCATCCCATCTGAATATGGTCGCCCTCGCTCTCTCCATGTCCATACAGATCTGGTAGGAGCACATTATACCCCATATCGTGATTATAGAGATATGCGATGTGCAGCATACCCTCGGAGCGCACCTGATAGCCATGCACCACCACGGCTGTTTTTTCCGTAGTCTTCGGTGCATAGAGATAGATGGCATGGGCTTTGTAGCCCGATGGCATTGTGACAAAGGTATCCTTCACGCAATGGTGCTGATACACGGAGTCCATCCAGCCAATCATCCAGGGGCACTCGTTCTTCATTCTGTTCTTCCAATGCTCAGCCGTCATTCTCTCCTCCTTCGGATAGTTGAGCGAATAATTGAGCATATAGTTGCTGGCGCCATACAGTCCCAATATCACGAGCACCACCAAGCCCAAAGCCGAAGCGATGCCTATCTTTCTTATCTTTTCCTGTTTCATCTTCATTCTTATTGCCATTACATATTTCTATTATAGAGTTTCCGCTGCAAAATTAAGGAAAAAGATGGAAATGGCAAAGAAACGGAGGAAAAAAATCTATTAAATTGAAGCATAGAGCGAATTGCTAAAAATAGTGTTAACAAAACTAACTCGCTCTAAATTGGACTTTGATTGAAAATCAAGAAGTTGGGCGTTTGCCTATATTATACAGGTAACAATATGGAAACGAGCGGACTTCTGCTCGTTTCTGTATTTTGCAATATCCAAAGAACGCCTTAATTCGGGGACAAAGATACGATATTTTTCTAAATATCCCATAACTCGCTAGGAGAAATTCAAGGAATTTAGAACTTTTGCATAAAATCTGATGCTTACCAACACAATATGCATCCAAAATCAAACAGCAGGTATTCGGATATAGTTTATCCGAATACCTGTTGCCATAACGTTTTATTGCTGACGATGATTCTGACATCGGCTTTCATGTACTGTTGCAATATTGGGGTATTTTGTCCCTGTGTGCTCACAGTGGCTGTAGCCATAAAATAGTTGCCATCTTCCCTATGTATGAGTTTGGCATTATGGCTTATGATGTTGCAGTTATAAGATGCATTGTCGTTGCCATCGAAAGAAACATGAGCTGTCCTTGGCTCATCGAAAAGACGCAAATACTTAAAAAAATCTTAAAACATTCTTTATCCCCGATTAAATATCGTATCTTTGTAATCGAAAGAGTTCTTTGAATGGTTATGCAAATCACGGCAGGATGCTACATTCTGTATATTTCTAATTCGTAACCTCTTCTTTTTATGAGATAAAAACTTATCTCATTCTCAATTACTTATAAAAAATAAGTACTTTCGAAGAAAAAACTCTTCAATATTTAGACTTACTGACATAGAGCTGTCATAGAAGACGCTATCTTTGTATCAAAAAGTATTCAACTTAATATTATAAAATATGAAAAGATTATTTTTATGCTCATCATTTGCTGATGTTGCTAATCTATTTGTCGATTGTGCCAAAGAAGATTTGCAAGGGAAAATTATAGCTTTTATACCAACTGCAAGCCTTACAGAACCAATACGATTCTATGTAAAAAAGGGGAAAAAGGCTTTAGAAGAAGCAGGAATGATTGTTGAAGAAGTCGAGATTACCCAACTGTCCAAAGAGGAAATATCTTCTATATTACATAAATGCGATTATATCTACATAACAGGTGGAAATACATTTTTCCTTTTGCAAGAGTTAAAAAGAAAAGGTGTTGATAAAATTATATCTAAACAAGTGAAATTGGGTAAACTGTATATTGGGGAATCTGCCGGAGCAATAATAGCCTCTCCCGATGCAGAATATATGAGAAGTGTGAATTTTGATCCAATAGAAAAGGCTCCTGAATTGAAAGACTGTACTTCTTTAGATTTGGTCGATTTTTATACGATTCCCCATTATGGAAATTTTCCATTCAAGAAAAAAGGTGAAAAGATAGTTCAACTATATAATGAGAAGTTGCAGCTTATTCCTATAAGTAATAAACAAGCTATTATTATTGAAGATTCAAATATTCAAATTAAAGATGCAAAATGAATAGAATAGACCGTATTTCTGCTATATTGATTCAGTTATAATCGCACTCGTTAGTGAAAGCACAGCAAAACTCTGCAACGCTACCGGGCTATCGGTGCGCTGCCTTACTTCACTATCAGCGGAAAAGTGTATTACAAGGCTTCCGATGTCCGGGAGAATATGCTACAACCTCCATCGGCGTTCACTCTTACACGAGGAATCTGTTCCAGTAAGTCGGAAACCATACCTACATCGCTCAACAATGTACCCTGAACCTGGGTCTGGAATCCACCATGGGTCAACTTGGTACGAGGGCGAACCGCCTTCACAATCACCTTCTGCAGGTTCAACGTAGCCTCCTTCAGAGTAATTGAACCAATCTTACCTGTATTAAAGGTATTGCTTGCCGTAATATAGCCCACGCAACTTACTCTTACTATCGCCTTTCTCGCCTCGCAGGATCACGAACTGGCCGTTCTCATTCGTCACGCCGCCATTTATCAATGAAGAATCACGAACATTCAGCAGGGCTACATTGGCGAAATCTACAGGGCGATTCTTATTGTCTATGATACGGCCTATCATCTTGGTGGGAGTTTTCTGCGTACACTCCACAAAGATGTTTTCGCCATCTATCGTCATCTTCATCGGATAGAAGCCCATAATCTGGCGGATGGCATCCGGAGCAGTTCGCTTCACGATACTCGTGGTAACCGTGAAATCTTCCAGTTCATCATAAATAAAGTTGATACGACAATCCTTGGTGCTCTTGGCAAGGATGGTGAGCGCTTCTGACATAGAAGTGTTGCGGAAGCTGCGGGTGAGGCGTTGGGCATAGATGGTCTGAAGAGAAAGGCTCATCAGACCTGCCAGCAGCATGATATATTTTAATCTTTTCATCTTATTCCACGATTAAAGTTTGACCTTCATGACGAATATTCACTTTCTCGAAATGATTCATCAGTTCGATGATATCATCCAGACTCATGTTCTTCTCCAGTTGCAGGAAGAGACGGATGTGGCGAGCCGACTCGTTCTGATAAGTTACCTGGAGATGGAAATGCCCGGCGATAGGAGTCAGGATATTCTGAAGCTCAGCGTTTTCGTAAACCAATGGGAGCTGGGCAAGACTTGCAGAATCTGTCTTTTCTTCTATGTTGGATTTCTGAGGAGCAGAAACCTGCTGGATAGAATCCTTTCGGGATGACACGAGTTCGGTATTGCTGTTATCTGATGGCTGATGAGAACGGGTTATCAGATGAATGGCAGCAAAGGTGATGCCGGAGACGACAAGGACGGCTGCAACGGCAGCCACCTTTCTCATCGGGTTCCAGAGAGGAAACGACTTGGCGGTTTGCTGGGTTTCTGCATTCTGACTCATCTCTTCTTTCTGCTGTTTTTCTTCTTTCAGCTTCATCTCATCTTTCAGCTTCTCCCATTCTGCATCAATCGAAGGCATCTTCATCCCTTCCTTTGACTTGGCGAAATCCAGAGACTGTCGGGTCTCTACCAACTGCTGATAGAGTTCATTCACTTCCTCATCGCCCAGAAGTTCATCCTTCTGGGTTTCGGAATACTTTTCGGGATGCTCCAGGAGATCGAGGAACATATCCCATTTCTGAGAATCCATCTTCTGAGGATTTATGTCAGATAATTCATGTTTCATTTTCTTTTCCTTTCTTCATTTTAGGGTTATTATTTTCCTTTCAACTTTTCTCTGAGCGTTCGCAAACCTTTCACGATATGCTTGTTCACTGTCGAGACGCTGATGCCCAGTTCCTTCGCCGTATCCTTATACGACATTCCTTCCCGATAGCACAATCGGATGACGGAAGCAGTCTGGTCGGTCAGGTCGTGGTCGATGCAATCCACGGCAGCCTGCCATCGCTCTTCCAGACGAGAAGGTTCTTCCTCCGTCAATTTCTCTTCCGAGAGAGGGAGAAGCCGTTTCAGTCTTTCATCTCTCTTCTTTCTGGCTATGAGATTGATGCAGGCATTCTTCACGCTCCGCATCAGGTAAGCCCGGTCTGGAACCAGCTGTTTATCCCACAATCTGGAGAACACATCACTCACCACATCCCTCGCCTCCTCATTATCATGGAGCAAGGCAAAGGCGAAGCGATACATCTGCTCGTAATGGTCGTGGAACAGCCGTTCCATCCGCTGTTCATTTTCTTCTGTCATCACGTCATTTTCTTCTTGTTTCTACTCTTATATACAAGCTTTTCTGAAATCAATTACCCCTAAAATGAAGAAATCTTCTACTTCCTTTGGAAAAGCAATGCAAAGGTAATAAGAAGAAGATATTGGGGCTACGAAAAAGCCCCGATGCGTCACGCACCAGGGCTTCGAACTCTTTTTACAATAAAAATGAAACAATCATCTTTGCTAGAAAGAGACTGCTCTTTAAACGTACTGTAGAACTGGCTTATCTATCAAGAGTCCAGTGTCTATATCTTCCTTGATCTTTGCAATGCCTTGGCGAATTTTCTCCAGACTCTTGCCTTGCGGCGACTTGATGCCAGCCGCATACTGCCGCAAAAGAGAAGCGTTCATGCCGATATATTTGGCAAACGCCGAGATGCTGAGCGGATAGTAGTTAAAGAATGCCCCTACATCGAAGACGAAGTGAAACTCCAAGTCTGGATATTCCTTGCCCTCCTCCTCGTAGAACTCCCTCATCTCCTTATCTGCTATAAGAAAATCCTCCATGGCAGCCTTTGCGGTCTTGCCATCACCGATGAGACCAAACGTCAGGTCATCGGTCCCAGTCATAAAGCAAGAATATAAATCCTTGCCAGACTCCACAACAACGGTAACTTTCCTTGCCATATCTTTATATTGTTATAAGTTCATAATCAAAAGTGTTCTTCTCGCATACCAAGATTCTCATGGAAGAAGAACCTGGGCTAAAGCCCAAGTTCTTGATAGATAGATTTGAGAGTGCCTTGCGGCACCTCTCCAGTTCCATGCCGAGGAACGACTGCGCTCTTCCCATTGGCAGGGTTGGACCAGATGTCGTGTCGGCCTCCATGACGAAGTAGAAAGCATCCCGCTTTCTTTAACTTCCGATACAGCTCGCTGTATTTCATAATCTTAGTACGTTTAAAGAACACTTTGTCCTCATTGGACGATGCAAAGGTAACAATAAAGTTATTTACCGCCAAACATTTCGGTAACTATTTTGTTACGTTAACTGAGATTTAACATTTGTGGGAACAAACTCCCTGGAATGTTAGAAACAATTTATAAGATGATAGAAGAATTATAAAAAACATCGGTCAAGCAAAGAGCAAACCAATATGGTTTTGCCTTCGCTTGACCGATTTCAAACCTATACAACTTTTTCAAGTGGACTCAATGAACCATCAATAATCCTTGATAAAACTCTTTGAATTGGCAGACTTGAAAACCTGGTCGCTATGATTTTTCTTGTCCTGCCCATTAAAGTTATATCTGAAACCCAACATCACCAGATTCTGTCTTGTACTGAAGTTGTTGCAATAGGATTCCTGGACTTGCGCAGTCTGTACGGTATTCCATATATGCTTATGGGTAAACAGATAACGCATTCCGAGACTGATGTCAAAGCTTTTCGATATGGAATAAGATATAGTAAACTGTGATTCCGGAGAAGTCTTATACCTTGCCTCTGGCGTTGAATTTTTTACCTCATTCGTATCAAACATTAAATTAACATTGACTCTATCATTGTAATATTGCCCCTGCAGCATCCCGTAGAGATAGTTATCAGAATAGCCTGCACATTTCACCCAATTCTGTTGTATCATCCCCAACAAAACAAAGTGAGGAATCATATACCGGACAGTTGCGCCACAGTTATACAGATTGTAGCTGTTCTTATCGTTATAGTAAGACATCACCACTTGCTGCATATTCACCTTGCTATACTGGGCTATGCGCTGTCGGATATTCTCATATTGAGCAAAAACATCTATGTACAGAGACTTAATATTGGCTGTGTAATCCAATTGCAAATCATGAGTATATGCCGGTTTGATGTTCTTATCTCCTACATTCACAAACAGAGGATTAGTGGCAGAGTTTACATCACACAACTGGTCTATCTCCGGATTCGAACTTGCATATTCATAAGAGAATTCCAAATTGTGATTGGTTCCCATATGATATGACAAGTCTAAGATCGGATGCCAATTGACAAAGCTGAAATGGTCGTTCCCCATACTCCTATACGCGATGTTTATTCCCGAGGAAGCAGAAACATCAAGATTTCCCATGTTCTTTTCTACCTCAAGATAGCCATAATTGTTGCACTCATTATATTTTGACAGAGTATGGTCAGCCTGCGACTGGATGTTGTGCCACAGGAATACTGAATTGGCTCCTATCCTCCAATTAGCTGCAACCCATGGAAAGGCATAATCCAGTCCACCATTTACTTCTTTTTGTCTATACTTAGCAGAGTAAAGATATTCAGTTTGATTCTCCTGACGCTTAGTGGTATTTGTATTGTAGGAATAGATGCCACTAAAATGGAATGTCAAGGAAGATGCTTTGCCGAATGAAGATTTATGATACAAATTCATTTGATACTTGTATAAGTCATCATCATATTTACGATGATAATCCAAAATATTATTTCCGAGCAAGTCATCTTCTGATGAATATTCTATCTTACCTGTATCAAACGAGTTTTGAGGAATCAGTTCAAATACAAAGCCTAAGGAAGAGACCGATTTGTCTGTCCACCGGTAATCTCCTCCTACCATGGCTTTCCAATCTTTATAATAATTGGTTCGTTCGGTTGCTGTATTTTGATTCTTGCCGGACACGGTTAATGCATCTGTTGTCTTCGACTTATTATCCAAAAAGGCGAAACCGGTCAACCCGGAGTAGATAGAAAACCTGCTCTTATCATAGGAGAAGTTTGCATCAGCCGAACCAAAAGCCACGACGGGATGAGACAATACTCCCATATTGAAGTATCTGCTCGCTTCCTTATGCTTTTTGGTTATGATATTGACAACACCTGAATATCCCTGTCCCATATATTCCAAAGGAACGCTGTTTGAAACTTCCACCTTGTCGATCATAGCTGGTGAGATACTTGCCAAGGAGTGAGATTTGGGAATACCATCTATCAAGACCAATGGCGCACCACCTTTGGCGAGACTGATGGTTTTCATCGTAGGATCAATACGCAGATCTGGGACTTCTGTCAAGGCTGTATAAATATCCTTGGTTTCATTGGCGTGGTGACTGAAAAAGAAGGTCTTGACATTTCCCTTTTTCTTGACGACATGTCCTCTTTCGGCTTTCACAACCACCTTCTGCAGGTTCATTGTTGCCTCTTTCAGAGTTATTGTCCCGATCTTACCTATATTAAAGGTATTGCTTGCCGTAATATAGCCCACGCGACTTACTCTTACTATCGCCTTTGTGACTCTACAGGGAATCACAAACTGGCCGTTCTCATTCGTAACGCCGCCATTTATCAATGAAGAATCACGAACATTCAGCAGGGCTACATTGGCGAAATCTATAGGGCAATGATGTACATCCACAATGCGGCCTATCATCTTGGTGGGAGTCTTCTGCGTACACTCCACCATGATATTATCCTCCACCTGCGTCATCCTGATGGGATAGAATCCTATCAGCTGCATGATGGCATCGGGAACACTCTGGTTTCTGATGCTCTTGGTTACCCTGAAATCCTCCAGCTCATCATACACGAAGTTGATGGTGTACTTATGCTGGCGGGCATTCAAATCCTTCAACGCCGCAGAGAACGACACATTATTATATTGTCGGGTGATGCGCTGGGCATAAGACTGCTGAACCAAAAGCAACAGGAAGAGAAGAAGAAGCACTCTGACAGGCTTGCCGTTAACGGGCATTGGTTTCCAAAAATCTCTCATAAATATATCCTCCTATCTTATTTCACCAACAATGTACCGTCAATATACTCTATCTGTATGCGGTCGAAAGCATTCAAAATCTCCAGGTTCTGCTCCAAAGTCTTCGTCTTGTTCCAGTTGAAGAAGAGACGGATGTGCTGGGCACCGGCATCCACATACTCCACCTTGACATGATAGAAACCGGATAACTGAGCCAGGATGGTTCCCAATTCAGCATCATCAAACACCACCGGCTTCATATCAAGCGAGTCCTTACTCTCTGCTGTTACAGCACGAAGACTGTCATTCGGCAGCGCCTGGGTTGTTGCCAGTTGTTCTGTCGCTGCCTTATTATCCGCTGTCTGATCAGAAGCCGAGAATCCCAACCAGCCGTTGTGAATCGCAGCCAAGGCTACACCCGAAAGGAAGATGATGCCGACGATGGATGCAGCAATCTTCACCCGGTTGCGATAAACGCCCTTAGATTTGCCGGCATCTATCGCCATCTTATCCTCGTGATGTGCCTGAACAAACTCCTTCCAAGCCTCATCCACATCCACATTCTTCGGATTGGCTTTCTTGCCAGCCATTCTCGCCATCGCCAGTTCATGGAAGAACTCCTTCACTTCCTCATCGTCAAGCAGACGTTCCACCTGCTCGTCGGTATATTTCTCGGGATACTCCTGCATGTCAAAGAGCATCATCCGCTTTTCTTCTTTACTCATGTTTGTCATTGTCTTGCTCATTTAAATTGTTTCTTAATCCAGTCCATCGCCTTCGAGAGATGGTTGAATACCGTCACCTTGCTCACTCCCACTTCATCAGCCACCTCCTGATAAGATTTCTCCTGAAGATAGCGCAGACGGAAAATGAGTTGCCGGATAGGCGGTTCCAGGTCTTCGATGAGAAGCATCAGCCGGTCGAGTCGCTCGTCGGTCTCTTCCGAGAGAATCACGTCGGCATCATCCAGCAGCAGCTTCACCACCCTTTCCTTCACACTCTTATGAGCTATCAGGTTGAGACAGCGGTTGCGGACGCTCCGCATCAGATAACCTTCCTCACTCCCAGGCACCAGAACCACATCATCAGCAAGAATCTGGGCGAATACTTCGCTCACCACATCCTTGCTCTCGTCATCATCCGAAAGAATGCATCTGGCCAGATTGTACATCTTCGCGTAATGCTGACGGAATAACTGTTCTATGTCCTTTTTTCTGTTCATATACTACTATACAGTTGAACCAAGCGAAAAACTAAGCAAAACATCAACTTTTTTGTTTTTTCCTTTAAATCCGAATCGAAATCACCAAGATTCTCCCCGGATTTGAATGCAAAAATACACAATCTATCGGAGATAGAAGACTAACGGTAAGGATAAAACGATTTTCAGTTGATTTATTTGTTCATTCCAACATTTTTTAGTACTTTTGCCCACCAAATTAAAACAAGTAAATAAGATTGGTATAAAATAGTTATTACCAAGATAAAATAAAGAATAGATTAGATAAAGGAAAATAAGAATATGTCAACGATTATTTATCCATCACCGATATTCGGACCCGTGAATTCCCGCCGTCTGGGAGTTTCATTGGGCATCAACCTCATGCCATCTGATGGCAAGGTCTGTTCATTCGACTGCGTTTATTGCGAATGCGGATTCAACGCCGACTTCCGTCCCAAGAAGAAGCGCCCTACCCGCGAGGAGGTAAGAGTAGGATTGGAGAAGGTGCTGAAAGAGCGCCACGACAACAACCAGCCTTTGGACGACATCACCTTCGCAGGAAACGGTGAACCTACAGGACACCCAGACTTCAAGGGAATCGTGGAAGATACGATGGAACTCTGCAAGAAATATTTCCCTGAAGCACAAGTATCCGTACTCAGCAACGCCACCTATATATATAAGGAGGAAGTGAGAGAGGCGCTGATGCTCGTGGATAACAACATTCTGAAACTGGATACGGTGGATATGGATTACATCAAGAAGCTGGACCGCCCTCAGCAGCCTAACTACGACGTGAAGGATGTGATTAAATATCTGAAGATGTTCAATGGGCACGTCATCATCCAGACCATGTTCCTGAGAGGTGACGGATTGGACAACACCAGCGAGCATTTCGTAGCTCCTTGGCTGGAGGCTGTGAAAGACATCCAGCCTCAGCAGGTAATGGTTTATACCATCGCCCGTGAAACACCAGACAAATTGCTGGAAAAGGCACCAAAGGAAGTACTCGATGCCATCAAGGAACGAGTAGAAGCTTTGGGCATCAAGTGTACAGCCTCTTATTAAAAGATAATTAGGATTTGATATTTGTTAAAGACTTGCGATGAAGCAAAGAAGAACAAAGAAAAGAAAGAAGAAAAAACGATGAAAGCAAAAAGTAATATCCTTATTATCAGCGACATGTGTGGTTACGGTAAGGTATCAGCCGCCGTTCAGATGCCCATCCTCTCTTATATGGGACTCGACGTGTTCAATCTGCCCACCATGCTCATCAGCAATACCTTCCCATACGGCAAGTACGCCATTCTGGAATGTACTTCGTATATCGAGGAAGCCCTGCAGAAGTGGAACGAACTGGGCATTCATTTCGATGCCATCACCACGGGTTTCATGGCTTCGGAGCGTCAGGCTAAGTTAGTGGCACGCTATTGCAGAGAACAGGCAGCACTGGGCACCGACATCTATGTGGATCCCGTGATGGGCGATTACGGCAAGCTCTATGGTGGAGCCAGTGAGAGCACCGTAAGATGCATGAAGGAGATGCTGAGCGTATCGCATCTCTGTTTTCCTAACTATACCGAGGCTTGCCTGCTGACGGATTCGGAATACAAGGAAGAGGGAATCTCGGAGAAGGAAGCCTATGAACTGATAGATAAACTGAGAGCCATCGGTTCCCACTCCGTGCTCATCACCTCATGCATCGTAGAGGGTCAGCATGCCGTGGTAGGCTTCAATCATCTTACAGAAGAGTATTTCCTCCTGCCCTACGAAGAAATCCCAGTTCAGTTCCCAGGCACCGGCGACATCTTCTCCAGCATCATCGTGGGCAGACTGAAGGATGGCGATCATCTTCGCCATGCCACCCGCATCGCCATGGATACCCTGCGCAACTGGATAGACATCAACAAGGATGACAAGGACAAGAACCGAGGAATTCCGATAGAAAGGCATCTGGGGGACTTGTAGATTGCCATTTAGCAAACACAGAAGCAAGGGAATACCAATTAAGTTATAATGGAAAAGAAAGAAACAAATACACTCAGTATATTTCAGCGCCCAGTATGGGTAAGCCTGTTCGCCCTTACGGCTGCTATCTCGTGGGGATGGGCTTACCCATTGATAAAAATGGGAATGGAGGAATATCAGATTACAGCAGACATGACCGGAAGCAAAATGCTTTTTGCAGGCATCCGCTTCTTCATCTCCGGCATCATCATCCTTGCCATCGCCAGAAGCTCACACCGTGAATTCGGATTCAAGAAGAAAGCTGTTCAAGAGAATGTCTGGTTCCTTCTCCTCTATGCACTCCTTAACACTACCCTTCATTATGCTTTCTTCTATTTCGGACTCTCGCATAATGCAGGAGCACGTTCGGCGATACTCAATTCGATGAGCGTCTTCACGGTGGTTATCCTTGCCTGCATCTTCTTCAAGAGCGACAGGATGACATGGCGAAAGGCATTGGGTTGCATCATCGGCTTCCTGGGCATCCTTGCCTTGAACCTTGGCGGAAAGGAAAGCGGAAGTTTCACATTCCTGGGCGATGGTATGATTATCCTCAATGCCCTGTGTGGAGCCAGTGCTTCCCTGCTGACCCGAGGATTGAGCAAGAGAGTGGATGTTTTCGTAGGAACCGGTTATTCGCTGAGCATCGGTGGAGCCTTGCTGGTGATTCCTGCATTGTTAATGGGTGGCTATCTGCCAGTCATCAGCCTCTGGGGCATCACTATCCTTCTGCTGCTCATTGCCATCTCAACCATCAGTTTCGCTCTCTACAACAAACTATTGAGCTGCAATCCCGTAGGAAAGGTAGCGATATACAATTCGCTCATCCCCGTAGTAGGAGCCATCACCTCCTGCCTCTGTCTGGGCGAAACCTTCTACTGGAAGTATCTGATAGCAGGCGCATTGGCTACTGCCGGAATTTATATCATCAATAAAGGGAAGAAATAAATTCCGGCTGTTGCCCATGCAACCCATATAGAAAGCAAAGCCACCTATTTCAAGATACCCGTTTCGCGCTCCTCATTGTTGATATTCCGCTGTATCTTACGGTATTCCTTTCCCCGATTGATATTCCAGGCAACACCGATACGGAACAAATTACCTATCGAATTGTCATATCCACGAACCTGCTTACGGAGCAAAGCGTTGACGATTTCTGCAGAATAGGATTTCGGATGAGCCATAAACGGATTATGCATATAGAGCGTAAAATCGAAATCACCTATATGATAACTGGCTGAGGCAGCCAATGAAGGAGGATTATGCCCGATGTTCTCTCCCTCCATAAAGTTCCAACCGTTATCAGCATACAGTATCACAGTCCATTTTCCCCAATATCCCTGTAATGTTCCACCATAATTATAAGCGGTATAACAATGACTGTACTCATCGCCCTTATTGAAAAAACGGTAAATACCTGTATTCACAGATAATATAAGGTGATCGGGAATAATGTCAAACCGGGTATCATTCGTAAGATACAACATATTACAATGGGGCTGATTCGCCTGGGAATAAAGAAACTGATCATTTTCCGTGCGGGTGTATTTCGCCAAATCACAATGACGATTGATGCGATAATTTAAGGTAAAATCAGTATTTATCCTTGGTTTACTGAAAGAGAACGCAACCCAGTTCTCATATCTACTGTTAGGCTTAAGCGAAGGATTACCCACAGTCCATTCCATACTGTTCTTTCGAATACGGGTATCCGAAATCATAGCTATCTGCGAAATATGCTGTGATAATTCACTTCCCAAGCGAATCTGGAACAAAGAAGAAAGGGAATAAGCCAATGTGAGTTTCGGACGACAAAGCCAAAAACTAAATTCCTCATCTCCCTGTCGATAAGACTGATTACTCAACCCGAAGCCAGCCACATAAGTTAAACGGGATGTTCCTTCCTTGAATTGTCCCAAACTTCCCTTGATTTGTGCAAAACCATAAATACCCAATGAACGGATACCATTTTCGCTAACCACATCACCCAAATACTGATTATCCATATATTTCCAGTTCAAGTTGGTTCCTGCAGAAAAAGTAAAGGGTTTCAACCGGTTTTCATAGATAGCCTCGGCCATGAGCGAATAGGTCTTTCCATCTACCTGATATTGATAGGGTTCGCCCTCATCTTCAGAATAGGCACCTTTTGTTCGAATATAAGTGCCCAAAACATCTGCCGACAAAGACTGATGCTTACCCAACTGATGATAGAAATACAAATCGAGAGCAGGAGTAAAATCCCTACCCTTGCTGGTTCTGTAAACAGGATACGCAGGCTTTCCAGATTCAGAAAACCACATTTCATTCGATGTATAAGGCTGATTACAGAAATCCGTGGTAAGCGTTGTCTGGAATACATATAATGCAGAATCAGCCAGATTATACTTCAACTGCAATGTATTATTATAATTTCGAGTTGCTCCATTCATGATTTTTCGAGATATCTGATACTCAGAACCATCATGTAGAAGATATTGAGCATTCTCATTATATTCGGATGCCTTATTATCCACATAAGTCTGCTCATATAAAATATTCAATTGCCTCTTGCCCCTATTGACAGATGCATAGACATCGTTCGAACCGAGCTTGGTAGTTAGCGCATTGGTCAAGTTGAAGCCCAAACTGCCACCCGATGAAGCCCTGCGGGTATGAATATCTATCACGTATGCAATATTCTTTCCATATCTTACGCCAGGACTGTCGATATAATCTACACTCATAATAGAAGCTACATCCAGCATCTGCACATCATGCATATTGGCGAGAATGCCATTGATACGAATCTGCACTTCTCCTTTATTATCGGTAGCAGAAATGGAACGGCCAGCCTCATCAACCCTGATATGAGGCAAAGCTAACTTTCCCAAAAGCGAAAAACCAGAAAAAGAACGCTGCTTCTGAATATCGCTTGGGAATATCAACTTGCCATCTTCCTTGTTGACTACTCGTGCCGCTTTCACAACAACCTCTTGCAAGGCTATAGAATCATTCGATACCTGCTGAATCTCCTGGGCACTTATTTCTGCACAAGAGATCAATGCCCACAGAATCACCATAGCTGTTAACAATTTACTTTTCTTCATTGTCATCATATACTTTTTTTCGGCTGCAAAGGTATCAAAAAGAGAAGACCGAAGCGAAAAATATGGCTGACATGAGTCTGACATTTATCAATTAACGAAAATTATATCAAAACTTACACCAACTTTCATTGAATTTCTGTACTTTTGCAATTGATCCGTTAAACAGTAACAGATTTAAACGATATAAAAAATGAAGTTGAAAGCATATCATTCCATTCTCATCTTCGCCATCCTCGTGATGTCTGCGGTATTCTCCAGCGTGAATAACTACCGCAAGGCACAGTATGCCATTGTACAAGATATGAACAAAGCGTTGGCTCAGACACTTCAAGAGAATAAATATCAATGGATTACGCCTGATACCATCCAGAGCTATCGCTCGCATCTCAGTATCGATTTGCTGAAATCAACCAGCAATCTCTGCTATGTGATGGAAGACAGAAGAAGAGGAAGAACCAATTCCCAGTTGGTAAATAGCGTCAACCAGCTCAGTAGTAAAGAGATGCTCCTCAACGAGCATTCCATACAAAGTTATGCCAATTGTTCGATGGCAGATGTTTTTTGCATGAGCAATCAGCGGACACCTTTGACGCTTACTCTCATGGCTATGATTTGGGCTATTGCATCGCTATACTATCATCGCAGAAAACAACCCTGGAATCATGAGGCTGATATGTTCGGCACCATGTGCTATTCTCAAGACGAGGATTCCTTCTACAATCAGGAAAACGGACAAGCCATCAAGTTTACTCCGATGCAGCACCAGCTGATGCAACTCTTCTTCAACAATACGCATCATCAACTCTCCAAACAGGAGATTTGTAATGCTCTTTGGCCCAAGAAACCGGATGCCAGCGAAACGCTCTATACCTTGATTCGCCGTATCAAACCGGTGATTGAGCAGAATAGCAACCTCATGATTGAGTCGGAAAGAGGCAAGTCTTACCGACTGATTATCAGATAAGTTCAGAAATGTCAGCCAAATGTCATACTTGTTATTTGGCTTTTTCCCATCTTCTTCATACCTTTGCAGCTAAAAACAAAGAAACAAAAAAAATGAAGAAGATTTTTTTTATTGCAATAGTCCTACTTCTGTTAATAAACTTCATCACCAACTTTCACCATGAGGTTACGAAAGAGAAGCATACACCGATGGCGGATTTCAAGACCAAGGTAGAGATGGCACCCATGAAGGAATACAATGATCCGGACTTCGGCTACGTTGTCAAGTATCCTTGCTTCTTCCAGCAGGAGGATACTTCGGTATCGGGATACCAGGGCTATGCCCGCTTCTCATTCACCAATCATGCCAACATCATCCTGGAGAGTTACGTTACCCCCAACTATAGCAACACCCTCCAGGCTTGTGCCGATTCTCTTGCCCAGAAACTTCATTCGGAGCGGACGATGCAGGCGTCGAATAAAGCATTCATTCTCTCCGGTCCTGTCTATGAAAACGGAGTAAGAGTAGATGGCTACAGTCATTACGATAAATTCATCAAAAGTGGCAGAATACTCTTCGTCTATTCCCTCACCTATCCCGACAGTTACAAGCCAGCCATGCCCCGACTGTTCAAACTCATAGACGACTGGAAAGTTTTAGGGGCATATGAATCTGACTTGAAGATATCCTCGTAAGCCTCTTGGGATTGTATTAATACAACAATCCCGAGGAAACGTTTCTTTAGAAATCTTTCCTCGGGATTTATCCACAAAAATATTACAAGAAACACTCTTACTTATTTGTCCGGCTCCAATTCCTCTATTGCGCAAATGGCTTGTAGCTCGACCTTTTTAATGTGAGAATAAGTCTTCTTATAATTATCTGTCACATCTTTAAAGATACTCTCACCGTCACTATAGAATGTAGCCAAGACAACTGCTCTATAATCTTTGAAAGGCAACAAATACCAAACTTCTGTATTATCAGCATTTTGTTGGATGTTAAGAACTCCCTCCATACGTATATTTCCTTCACTGTCAGTTATGGTAAGTCTTTTGGTTTTAACACCAAAAGTGTTGTATGTAGGATTACGGAAAGTATAATATTTATAGTACTTGTCGTTCTCTATGGCATCGGCTGCGATAGCAGCGGAATCCTCGGAAGAAACACCTTCAACTAAACATTTTCTATTTACCACATACATCGTTCTATATATCTTCCAACAGGCAGCCCATTTTTTTACTTCTACCTTTAAGATAGCAGAGTTTCCGTCTGAGTCGGTTACGGTTATAGTAGCATTTCCCTCAGAAACGCCACTTACGTATATCTCCTTCTCTGACTCATTTGAAGAACACGAAACCTTGGCAACACTATCATCAGAAGAAGTTGCGGATACTTTACCTTTAGGATTATTAACATAAAGCTCTAAAGCAGCCAAAGGAGAATAAGA
>NZ_QTXV01000004.1:0-18002 GCF_003461825.1 Prevotella sp. AM42-24
GATGTGAAGCCAACATAATTGACTACGCAACATATGAGCTATTATGTTGTGCACAACATAATAATTCTATGAGGACATAACATTTCAGCACAACATTATAGAACACAAGGTCTATAAAATAATCCTGTGTATCTGTGCGTACCAACTGCTGGCGTCCCATGAAAGCAAAGCCTCTTCCCATCTCCATCATAAACTCCTGCAGGTGGGTGATGATGGCAGACTCCAACTCTTCCTCAGAATAAGAATCGTCCTGCTTGAATCCTAAGAACTCTGCCACAACAGGGCTTTTCAATAGTTCAAACTGATGTGGTTCAGTCTCTGTCATAGGAAGCGAAGGCTGCACAAAATGACGTTCAAAGTATTGAGTGGAAATATTACGGTCAAGCATACGCACGCTCCACATTTCCTTTGAAGCCATTTCGAGATACCAACGTATGGCAGTAGAGTCTTCTACACGAAGTGTCTTGAAAATATGCGTCCAAGTAAGATTTGGAAATCGCGATTTCCAAATCTGAAAGTCATCTACAATGAGATAGAACTTTCTGAAGGCGCGTAGGTATCTCGCACTAAATCCTTTTCCGTATTGAAGAGTCAATTGCTCTGCCAATTGCGCAATGATCTGAGCCCCATACTCTGCACGTACCTCACCATTCTGTTCTTCTTCCACGATACGTCGCCCTATGTTCCAATAGGTCTCTATCATCTTATGATTGACGGAGGCATAAGCTTCCTTCCTGCCTTGCTCTATGATGAAGCAGACATCGGTATATAGTCTTGTATTTGTCAATTCATCCATAACTTAATCTCCCATGTTTGTCAGTTCTGTCAAACCCTTGATAGCATACTCATCGCCTATAAGTTAGCTTACGAGTGATGACAATTCACTGCCATCTCAGTGCCTATATTGCAGGGCATTCCGCCCATCTCTTAAATATATAGTCGATAATTTTTCTTCCATAACTCTTCATTATTATAGTTTTTGCTGCAAATTTACGATTTAATTTTGAAGTACCAAAGTTTTCACAGCTTTTTTGTTCAAATAGAAAAATCCCTGCCATAGGAAGCCTTTCCTACAGCAGGGATTTTTCTATTGGAAATCATCAAGAATGACTTAACTGTCAATTCTTAATCACTTATAAATAATCACTAAACATTATTTATACTCGCCCCAAGCCTTGATGTCGATATCCTCGAGCTTGGTGGTGCAGAATGCATAGATGAATGCACTTGCCAGACGGCTGTTGGTAATCAATGGCACGTTCAGGTCGATGGCTGCACGACGAATCTTGTAACCATTTGAAAGCTCGCTGCTGGTCAAGTTCTTTGGAATATTCACTACCATATCAATCTCGTGGTTGTGGAGCATCTCCAAAGCCTTTGGTGCACCGCCTTCTGCCTCCTCTGATGGCCAGAGTACACGGGTGTTCTCAATGCCATTCTCGGTGAGGAACTTGCTACTACCACCAGTTGCAAACAACTTGTAGCCATGCTTAACCAGCATCTGGGCTGCATCGAGCAAATCTACCTTCTGCTTGGCAGAACCAGTAGAAAGCAGGATGTTCTTGGCTGGAATACGATGACCCACAGAAAGCATACTCTTCAGAAGTGCGGTAGATGTATCGTCGCCCAAGCAACCTACCTCACCCGTACTGCTCATATCCACGCCCAATACTGGGTCCGCCTTCTGCAGACGGTTGAAGCTGAACTGAGATGCCTTGATACCTACATAGTCAAGATCGAAGAGGTTCTTGTGTGGCTTCTCTACAGGCAAACCGAGCATCACACGGGTAGCCAACTCGATGAGGTTGATCTTCAATACCTTGCTCACGAATGGGAATGAACGGCTGGCACGCAAGTTACACTCGATAACGAGAATATCATTGTCACGAGCCATAAACTGAATGTTGAACGGACCGTTGATGTGCAACTCCTTGGCAATCTGACGACCTACTCGCTTCACACGACGAACTGTCTCTACATACAACTTCTGAGGAGGGAACTGGATGGTAGCATCGCCTGAGTGAACACCGGCAAACTCGATGTGCTCAGAAATCGCATAGGCAATCACCTCGCCATTCTTTGCCACTGCATCCATCTCTATCTCCTTGGCATGTTCGATAAACTTACTTACTACCACTGGGTGATCCTCACTTACGTTGGCAGCCAACTGCAGGAATCGCTTCAACTCTTCCTCGTTAGAACATACGTTCATCGCAGCACCAGAAAGAACGTAACTTGGACGAACCAATACAGGGAAGCCTACACGCTCGATGAAGTTGTCGATGTCCTCCATAGAGGTCAGGGCGCTCCACTCTGGCTGGTTGATGCCGTTGTTGGTCAACATCTGAGAGAACTTGGCACGGTCCTCAGCGTTATCAATGTCCTTGGCAGCAGTACCTAAGATTGGCACGTTCTGTGCATCCAGGTGCATAGCCAGGTTGTTTGGAATCTGACCACCTGTAGATACGATGACGCCATGAGGCTGCTCCATCTCGATGATATCCATCACACGCTCGAAGGTCAACTCGTCGAAGTAGAGACGGTCGCACATATCGTAGTCGGTAGAAACGGTCTCTGGGTTGTAGTTGATCATCACTGAGCGCCAGCCTTCCTTGCGGATGGTGTTCAATGCCTGAACGCCACACCAGTCGAACTCTACGGAAGAACCGATGCGATAAGCACCCGAACCGAGTACGATGATAGAACGATGGTCATTCTCGAAGGTGATGTCGCTCTTCACGCCTGCGTAGGTTACATAGAGGTAGTTGGTCTGAGCAGGATACTCTGCTGCCAGGGTATCAATCTGCTTTACTACAGGAAGGATACCATAGCTCTTACGCTTGTTGCGAACCAGGAGGGCAGCCTTGTGCATGTTGCCCAACTCCTGCTCCAAGCCAACGGCACGAGCAACCTGGAAGTCGGTGAAACCGTAAACCTTAGCGGTGCGAAGCAAATCCTTATCAATAGTATTGATATTGCACTTCTTCATCGCCTCATCGATATCGATGATGTGCTTCAACTTCTCAAGGAACCACTTGTCAATCTTGGTCAAGTCGTGAATCTGATCTACGGTATAACCCTTGTGCATAGCCTTTGAAATCACGAACACACGCTTATCTGTTGGCTCGCGCAAAGCTGCATCGATATCATCGATTTCAAGCTCCTTGTTCTCTACGAAACCGTGCATGCCCTGACCAATCATACGAAGACCCTTCTGGATGGCCTCCTCGAAGTTGCGGCCGATGGCCATTACCTCACCTACTGACTTCATAGATGAGCCCAACTCCTTATCTACGCCACGGAACTTAGACAAGTCCCAACGAGGAATCTTACAAACTACGTAGTCCAATGCTGGCTCGAAGAAAGCTGATGTGGTCTTGGTTACAGAGTTCTTCAACTCGAACAGGCCGTAACCCATACCGAGCTTGGCTGCAACGAAGGCAAGAGGATAACCGGTAGCCTTAGATGCCAAGGCTGATGAACGGCTCAAGCGGGCATTCACCTCAATCACGCGATAGTCCTCACTCTTAGGATCGAAGGCATACTGCACGTTACACTCACCCACGATTCCGATGTGACGGATAATCTTGATGGCGAGGGCACGGAGCTTATGATACTCTGCATTGCTCAGGGTCTGAGATGGAGCGATGACGATACTCTCACCGGTATGGATGCCCAGTGGGTCGAAGTTCTCCATGTTACAAACGGTGATACAGTTGTCGTAACGGTCACGAACCACCTCATACTCAATCTCTTTCCAGCCCTTCAAGCTCTTCTCTACCAATACCTGTGGAGAGAATGAGAAGGCCTTCTCAGCGAGCTTGTTCAGCTCCTCCTCGTTGTCTGCGAAACCAGAACCGAGTCCACCCAAGGCGTAAGCAGCACGGATGATAACAGGATAACCGAGCTCGGCAGCAGCCTTGCGGGCCTGCTCGATGTTCTCGCAAGCCTCGCTTTTGATGGTCTTCACGTTGATTTCATCCAGTTTCTCTACAAAGAGCTCACGGTCCTCAGTATCCATGATAGCCTGTACTGGAGTACCCAATACCTTGACATTATATTTCTCCAAGATACCCTGGCGATAGAGTTCCACACCACAGTTGAGGGCAGTCTGACCACCAAAGCTGAGGAGGATTCCGTCTGGCTTCTCTTTCTGGATGACACGCTCTACGAAGTAAGGCTGCACTGGCAGGAAGTAAATCTGGTCGGCAACACCTTCTGATGTCTGTACGGTTGCAATATTCGGGTTGATGAGCACAGTCTCGATACCTTCCTCGCGCAATGCCTTCAGGGCCTGCGAACCTGAGTAGTCGAACTCACCTGCTTCACCGATCTTCAAGGCTCCAGAACCTAAGAGGAGCACCTTCTTTATATTTTCGTCTTTCATTATTTTCCTAAATTACAATAAAATCAATCGAATTCTTCACTTACTTGAGTGTTTCTACAAACTTATCAAACATGAACTCAGTATCCACAGGGCCAGAGCAAGCCTCTGGGTGGAACTGACTTGAGAACCAAGGGTTCACCTTGTGGCGGATACCCTCGTTAGAGCCATCATTCATGTTGACAAAGAGTTCCTCCCAATCGTTGCCCAAAGTCTTGGCGTCAACAGCATAACCGTGGTTCTGAGAGGTGATGTAGCAATTGTTGGTTCCTACCATGCGCACTGGCTGGTTGTGTGAACGGTGACCATACTTCAACTTGTAGATGGTAGCACCGGCAGCCTTAGAAAGCAACTGGTTACCCATACAGATACCGCAGATAGGCTTGCGGCTCTGGTTGATCTGCTTGCGGATAATATTCACAGCATCCTCGCACATATCTGGGTCACCAGGACCATTTGCCAGGAACAAGCCATCGAAATCCATATCGGTATAATCGTAATTCCAAGGCACACGGATTACCTCAACACCTCTGTTGATGAGGCAACGGATGATGTTAGCCTTCACACCACAGTCAACGAGCACCACCTTCTTACCGGCACCCTCATTGTAGCGGATAATCTCCTTGCAGCTCACCTGATCAACGAAGTTTACACCCTCGTAGTTTGCCTCAGGGATGTTATCAGGCTCATCATCAAAGAGAATCTTACCCATCATCACGCCATGCTCACGGAGCACCTTAGTCAACTCACGGGTATCGATGCCTGTGATTCCTGGCACCTTTTCACGCTTCAACCAGTCAGCAAGACTCTCCACTGCATTCCAGTGGCTGTACTGCTCACTGTAATCATTGACGATGATGGCAGAAGCATAAATTTTGTCACTCTCCATAAAGGTAGGCAAACCATTTGCTTCGAAAGTAAATGGAGGCACACCATAGTTACCTACAAGAGGGAAAGTAAGGGTCATCAACTGACCGGCATAAGAAGGGTCGGTCAAACTCTCAGGATACCCCATCATGGCTGTATTGAACACAACCTCGCCCGCTACAGGAGCATCGTATCCGAAAGATTTACCATGGAACTTGGTTCCATCGCTCAAAACTAAGGTTACATTTTTCATATCTGACATAATTTCTTTATTTCATACTAATAAGAACAAACGAATTCTTCATTCTTCTTTTTCACTTATTTATGATACACATTCTCAATGTAGTTCACGAAAGACTGGTTGCAAAGCTTAGTACCACCAGGAGTTGGATAATGACCGGTGAAATACCAGTCTCCCTTGTGATTAGGAATCGCCTTGCGCAAACCTTCGATACTCTGGAACACGAGTTGGATAGGAGTTGTCATGCCTTCCGGTCTGAGCATCTCTACAATCTTCTCATTGATTTCCTCAATAGAAAATGGCTTATAAATGGCACGCACAGGATTGATCTGTTCTTCCTTCGGTTTCTGAAGTTCAGCCTTACAAGCCTCATAAGTCTGGTCGATGAGACTTTCCATATTGCGCTCTTTGAGAAGCTGGATAGCCGCACGGAACACACAGAATTCTTCCAGTCTCGCCATATCGATACCATAATAATCCGGATAACGAATCTGAGGAGCACTGGATACTACAACAATCTTCTTAGGATGCAGACGGTCGAGGATGCGGAGGATACTCTCTTTCAGAGTAGTACCACGCACGATACTGTCATCGATAATCACAAGATTATCCACTCCAGCTTCAATGCTACCATAGGTCACATCATATACGTGACTCGCCAAATCATTGCGGCTATTTCCTTCGGTAATAAAGGTACGGAGCTTGATATCCTTCCATGCTATCTTTTCAGAACGCACAAAGTCGCCAAGTATATCATACAATTCTTCTTTCGAAGGGATGTGATCGAGATTAGCAATCTGCTCTATCTTGGTCTCGTTGAGATACTTCTTGAAACCGCTCAACATTCCATAGTAAGCCACCTCAGCTGTGTTCGGGATGTAGCTGAACACGGTGTGATCTACATCGTAATCCACTGCCTTCAGGATAGGCTGGGTCAACTGCTCGCCCAACTGCTTGCGCTCCTTGTAGATATCCTTATCGGAACCACGACTGAAGTAGATGCGCTCGAATGAGCAGGCAGAATCACCCTTCTGTTCCATGATGCGCTCGATGCTGCACTCACCATTCTTCTTCACGAGAAGTGCCATACCAGGCATGAGTTCCTGTACTTCCTCAGCTTCCAAATCGAAAGTTGTCTGAAGCACTGGTCGTTCACTTGCCAATACCACAATCTCATCGTTCTTATAATAGAAAGCAGGACGGATACCCCAAGGGTCACGCATGGAGAACATCTCTCCAGAACCAGTGATACCACAAACCACATAACCACCATCGAAGTCCTTCATCGTGGTTTTGAGCACATTACTCATCTTCACATGATCCTCGATATAGTTGGTAATGTCAGTATTTTCCATCTCCATCGCCTTTGCAGCCACAAAGTTGCGCTCCACCTCTCTGTCCAGACGGTGTCCCATCAGTTCAAGCATAATGTAGGTATCGCTATAGATACGTGGACTCTGCCCCTGCTTGGTCAACTCCTGGAAAATCTCATCCACATTAGTCATGTTGAAGTTTCCACAGAGGCAGAGGTTCTTCGCCTTCCAATTGTTACGGCGAAGGAAAGGATGAACATACTGAATACCACTCTTGCCAGTAGTACTGTAGCGCAGATGTCCCATATAGAGTTCGCCGGCAAAAGGAAGTTCTTCCTTAGCGAACTTGGCATCAGCCAACTGCTCTGGAGTCAGATTCTTGAAGTTGGCATTTGCATTACCAAAAATCTCGGTAACAGCATTCTTACCTTCAGCACGCTCACGGAACATATACTCATGTCCAGGTTTGCCACCAAGCTTGACACAAGCCATACCAGCACCTTCCTGACCACGGTTGTGCTGCTTCTCCATCATCAGATAGAGTTTGTTGAGGGCATACATCCAGGTGCCATACTTCTGCTGGTAATATTCCAACGGTTTGAGTAGCCTGATCATGGCCACACCACATTCATGTTTTAAAGGTTCCATCTCTCTATTATCCTTTATCTATTAGTTAAATTTGAATATTCATTTATGAGGACTGAGGAAATAAATCCATTTTAGCGTCCCCCTCTAAAAAAAGGGAAACGTCAAAAAATGACGATTCCCTCTATATATTATTCAACGGTAACAGACTTGGCCAAGTTTCTTGGTTGGTCAACATCCTTACCCTTACATACAGCAACATGATAAGCTAATAACTGCAAAGGAATGGTAGCCAATAATGGCTCCAAGCACTCCAATGTCTCAGGAAGTTCAATCACTTCGTCAGCTATCTTAGAGATAGTTTCATCGCCCTTGCTAACAATAGCAATGACACGACCATTACGAGCCTTGATCTCCTGGATATTAGACAAGACCTTCTCATACATGAAGTTATGGGTGGCAATAACTACCACCGGCATATCACTATCAATAAGAGCAATAGGTCCATGCTTCATCTCTGCAGCAGGATAACCCTCTGCATGAATATAACTGATTTCTTTCAACTTTAATGCACCTTCCAAGGCTACTGGATATTGGAAACCTCTACCCAAGTAGATGAAATTACGGGCATAAGTGAAAGTACGGCTCAAATCAGCAATCTTATTATTCAACTTCAAAACTTCCTTCATTTTTGAAGGGATGTTCCAAAGCTGTTCTGTAATCTTCTGATAATCCACATCACTGATAGTACCCTTCTCTTTTCCGATGGCAAGAGCCAGAAGAACGAGAACGGTTACCTGACCGGTAAATGCCTTGGTAGAAGCCACTCCGATTTCAGGACCAACATGGATATAAGTACCCGTATTGGTTTCACGTGCAATACTGCTGCCGATAGAATTACAGATACCATAGATGAATGCACCATTCTCCTTAGCCAACTTAATAGCAGCCAAGGTATCAGCAGTTTCACCACTCTGGGAAATAGCAATCACGACATCATCCTTCGTAACTACAGGATTGCGATAACGGAACTCAGAAGCATATTCCACTTCTACAGGAATACGGCAGTAATTCTCAATCATCTGCTTGCCGATAAGTCCGGCATGCCAAGAGGTTCCACAAGCAACAATGATGAAACGTTTGGCATTGAGAAGTTGCTGACGGTGATCGGTGATAGAGCTCAACACTACACCCATTTCAGTCTTAGTATCAGAGGTAGCTTCATTATCGTCTGTCATCACACGGGTTTCAACCGTACGACTTACGACACGTCCACGCATACAATTACGCAGGCATTCAGGCTGCTCGAAGATTTCCTTCAACATAAAGTGAGGGAAACCACCCTTCTCTATCTGACCGAGGTCGATATCCACAGTCTGAACCTCAGGATTGAGCTTTACATTCTGGATATTAACCACCTGAAGTTCTTCTCCAAGGCGCATTACAGCAATGTTACCATCTTCCAGATAAACCACCTTGTCGGTATATTCGATGATAGGGCTGGCATCAGAACCAAGATAAAACTCTCCATCCTTTCCGATACCTACAACCAATGGACTCTGTTTACGGGCAGCAATGATCTGATTAGGGTTACGCTTATCAAGAATTGCGATAGCGTAAGCTCCGATTACCTGCCGGAGAGCCACCTGAACGGCAGTCAGCAGGTCAAGGTTTTTCTTAACCTGAATATATTCAATCAGCTGGACAAGAACCTCTGTATCTGTCTCGCTTCTGAACTCTACTCCCTTGGCAATGAGATTCTTCTTGATATCGGCATAGTTTTCAATGATTCCATTATGAATCATGGCAAGGTTCTTGCTAGCAGAATAATGCGGGTGAGCATTCACAGCTGAAGGCTCTCCATGGGTAGCCCAACGAGTATGAGCAATACCCACATGTCCAGAAATATCCTTATCAGAGCAGAACGCTTCGAGATCTGCCACTTTACCCTTTGCTTTATAAACGTTCAAAGCACCATCATTACTGATTAGAGCCACGCCTGCACTATCGTATCCACGATATTCCAAGCGCTTTAAACCTTTGATAAGGGCGGGATAAGCCTCGCCCTTACCTAAATATCCTACTATGCCACACATATATATACTTTAATTTTATATAGTATCCTTGATTTTACTCTCTACGATGATCTGTTATCGCAAGATATTAATAACCAACGATGCGATAGAAATCAATGTACCAACGGCAGAGAACCACAAAGTGGTAGATGAACCGATGGCTGAGTTTTGAGCTTTCACCTTATTTGGCTCTACATAGATGATATCATTCTGCTGCAGATAATAGAAAGGTGAATTAATGATATTTGCATCATTCAAGTTCATACGATAGGTATGCTTCTCTCCTGATGCATCCTGACGAATCAGCAACACATTGTTACGCTTACCATAGATAGTAAGGTCGCCTGCCTGAGCCAAAGCCTCGAGAATACTCATTTTCTCCTGAGGTACTGAAATGATGCCCGGCCTGGTAACTTCACCTAATATAGAAACATGATAACTTGCCATACGAACTGTAACGATTGGATTTTCCTTTGCAGCCAAGTAAGGCTTTACCTTTTCCTTGACAAGATCTTCTGCCTGTTTCTTGGTCAAACCACCTACATGCAATGTTCCAACAACAGGAAACTCGATGTTACCGGAATTGTCAACCAGATAGCCCTGCAGAGAACCCTGCGAAGCACTCAACTGTCCGCTGGTTCCCAAAGTTTGAGAAACGGAAAGGTTGAAAGGCATGGCAGCCTTTGGATCTGTCGTAATCACGGTAATGGTAAGTTCGTCCTTAGGCATAATCTTAGCTTCATAAAGCATTCTTGAAGCAGCCAAACTGATAGAATCTGCATTTTGAAAATAAGCTACATTCTTAGTACTTCCGCAACTGCCAAGTACTAAGATCATAGTCAAAGCGACTAATGTTGAATAAACGAGTTTTTTCATTTTCTAAAATTTTCGTTTTAAAATATTGGTGCAAAATTACGGTATTTTTTTGAATACTGCAATTTTTTGCACCAATAATTATTCTCTACGTCTTATTTTTTTTCAATAATAGCCTTTTCTACTTATCTTCAATGCCATTTGAAGGCAAATTGAAGCTATAACTGTTATCAAAAATCTTCTTCACCTTATTAATTTCTACGAAGGTAGTACCTCCACCCTCTCCAAAGCTACCGCTCAGATAAGCAATTTTATCCTCCTCACCTAAGTAGCCTTTCTGACGCAACATACGTACAGCAGCAGTAAACATAGCCTTGGTAGAAACCTGATCCTTCTGATGAATTGGAATAATACCATAGCTCAGATTCAACCAGCGCTGAAGTTTCTCCTTATAGCAGATTGCCAATACTGGATTTGGGCCACGGAAGGCTGCCAGGTCGCGTGCAGTCTGACCGGTCTCGCCATCGGTAATAATACCAGCAACACCCAACTTCTTAGTAGCCTCAATGGCAGCATGAGCCAGGAAGAGCTTCTGGTCAATCATACCATCTTCCATTGGATCAATATCATTCAGTGGAGACTTATCCTTCTCTGCCTGCTCAGCAATACGTGCCATGGTCTGCACAGCTTCTACAGGATACTTACCGCTTGCTGTCTCACCAGAAAGCATCAGCGCATCGGTGCGATAAAAGATAGCATTGGCAATATCGGTTACCTCAGCACGGGTAGGACGTGGATTCTTAATCATGGTATGCAACATCTGTGTAGCCACGATTACCGGTTTCTGCGCCTTCACACACTTAGAGATGATGCGGCGCTGGATGCCAGGAATTCTCTCGATTGGCACCTCGATACCCAAGTCACCACGAGCAACCATGATACCATATGAAGCTTCGATAATATCATCGATGTTATCTACACCCTCCTGGTTTTCTATCTTGGAAATAATCTTGATATCACTGTGATGTTCATCCAAGATATTCTGAACAGCCTTTACATCTGCTGCATTACGTACGAAAGAGTGAGCGATAAAATCAATATCCAATTCAATGGCAAGGAGGATATTCTTACGGTCCTTTTCTGTCAACGCAGGCAAATCAATATGTTCGCCAGGTACATTCACGCTCTTATGTGAACCTAAGAAACCCTCGTTCTGAACTTCAGCTACGAGCATCGGGCCCTGATTATCAATGACCTTCATATCAAGTTCACCATCATCGAAGAGCAAATCATCACCCACTTTCACATCAGCAGCGATATCAGGATAGCTCAGATTGATAATGTCATGAGAAGTATCCATCTCAGGACGACCAAAAATCTTGACTACATCACCCACATTATAATGAATAGGCTCTGCTACACCTGTGGTACGCACCTCTGGTCCTTTGGTATCAATCATAATACCAATGTGAGGAGACACGGCTCTTACATTCTTGACAATTGTGCGAATACCTTCTTCTGTAGCATGTGCAGTATTCATACGAACGACGTTCATGCCTGCAAAAAACAATTTGCGGATGAAATCCTGATCACAACGACGATCACTGATTGAAGCGACGATTTTTGTTTGTTTCATATCCTTTATTACCTTATTCTTGTTCTCAAATTTTCCTCTAGAAAGACACGCTCTCTGCGATTTGACTGCAAAGATACTGCAAAAGCAAGACAATACAAAATTAAAAAGATTTTTTTTTGTTTTTTTATTGAGAAACTTCCAATATCATTCCAGAAGTATTGCTTTGAGCGGGTCTAAACAAAATTTTAACCTGATACTGATAACTGAAATTACGAATTGCAATTTATCTCGTTTTTAAATATCCAAGTCGGGAGCCTTTTCTGCACCAGCAGCAGCCTCAAACTTAGGCATAGTCTGAAAACCGAATAGATTTGCGATGATGGCAGTAGGCATCTTACGTACTTTCATATTATACTGTTGCACAGCATCATTATACTTGCGACGTGCCTCGCTGATTCGGTTTTCTGTACCTTCCTCCTGTATCTGAAGAGATCTAAAATTATCAACCGCCTTCAGATCCGGATACTTTTCCGCTACCACCATCAATTTGGAGAAAGCATTCGCCAATTCACCCTGAGCATCAGAATAAGCCTTCAACTTTTCAGGAGTCAGGTTGTTTGCATCAAGTTTCACCTGGCCAACTGCTGCACGTGCTTTGGTCACGGCTTCAAATGTTTCCTTCTCATGTTTAGCATAAGCCTTCACGATTTTAACCAACTGAGGCATCATGTCTGCACGGCGCTGATATTGAGTCTGCACATTAGCCAGTTCAGTAGTAGCCTGCTCCTGTACTCCAATGATGCCATTATAAGAACTTAAACCCCATAGTACCAGAAGTACTACGACACCCAAGATAATCCATCCTGTTTTTTTCATAACTTTCGAAATTTTATATTATAATTAATACTATATTTATTTCACGTGAAAATATTTTCTTTCCCTACAACCTTGATTTACCATCCACCGCCGGAGCCACCTCCGCCAAATGAACCGCCACCGAAAGAACCTCCAGAGAAGCCGCCACCAGAAGAACTGCCTCCCGGGAAGCCACCTCCGCCACCCAGAAAGAACGGAGGGAACCAATCATCATCATGTCTTTTATGCTGACGAGAGGATTTACCGGAAAATGGCTTTTTCTTGATAACGCCGCATTCCTCCAATATATACCTTATTAATAAATATAGGGGAATGCCGAAACAGATGATAAGAAAAAAGATAACAAATCCCCATTCATCCTCACCTATAGGGCCATCATCCACATCCGGAATACCTGTTCTACCACTCTTCACCTTATTATATATAGAGTGGCTAACGGTAACAACTGCCATCCCCGGCTGATTCAGCCGCATATACTTCACGATACATGCTCTGGCAATATCATCACAATCCACATCAGTCAATTCTCCTTCCAGTCCCATACCGGGAGCAATAAAGTACTTATGATCCTCCACGGCAATCACCACAACAAGTCCCCTTCGAGTTTTCTTGTAACCAATACCATACTTTTCACCGACATCCTGTGACATACGGAATGCATCCTGATCCTTTACATGCCCTACAATGACCAAGACATTCTGAACGGCACATTCCAGATTTAATTTCTGAAGATAAAAATTAGCAGAATCCTTCTGTTCCTTAGATAGATAACCATCTGGATCAGAAACATATTGTGTAGAATCCTTGAGATATGGAATCGGTACATTCTCTGCACTCCACTCGCGATGAGCAAATGAAGAAGATACCACCGAAACAATAACCAAGAGCAATATAAAAAAACGCTTAAATCTCATTATTTTTCCAATTTTGGTACAAAAATACACAATAAAAACCTTATATGCAAATACTTAGGGCATTATTTTTGCAAAAATATCGCTAACTTTTTTGTTATGTCGCAAAAAACTTGTATCTTTGCACACCGATTTAGATTAATAAATAAATAATTATAGTAAGAATAACATGACTAAAGCAGATATCATCAACGAGGTGTCTATAGCAACAGGCGTACCAAAGAAAGATGTTGGCGTAGTAATAGAAGCATTTATGGATCAGGTTAAGACCAGCCTTGTCGAGAGAAAAGAGAATGTTTACCTTCGCGGATTTGGAAGCTTTAATATCAAGCATAGAGCAGCAAAGACAGCACGTAACATTTCCAAGAACATCACTCTCACCATTCCTGCTCACGACTATCCAAATTTCAAGCCAGCAAAGAGTTTTGTAGATTTGATGCTGGGTCAAGCTGTAGAAAATGAGGATTAATTAAGTCTTTGGACATAACATTTATAAATAACAATATTTTAAAATTTTAAAATCATGCCAAACGGAAAGAAAAAGAAGGGCCACAAGATGGCTACTCACAAGCGTAAAAAGAGATTACGTAAGAACAGACATAAGAGCAAGTAAGCTTTTATAGCCTATTTTGCTCCCAGTCAGTTCGTGACTGAGGGGGTATGTCAGCTCTTAAGTGTTGACATGCCCCTTTTCTGTAAGTACTAATTTAAAAGATTTTTTGAAGAAAATGACAAGCGAAGTTGTAATTGACGTCCAACAGAAAGACATCTCCATCGCGCTCATGGAGGATAAACAATTAGTAGAATATCAAAATGAGCCACGCGAGGCTTCCTTTTCTGTGGGCAACATCTACATCGCCAAGGTTAAGAAACTCATGCCGGGACTTAATGCTTGTTTTGTGGATGTAGGTTATGAACGCGACGCCTTTCTTCATTATCTTGATCTAGGAAGTCAATTTAATTCCTACCAAAAGTATCTTAAACAAGTACAGAGCGACAGAAAGAAACTTTTCCCATTCTCTAAAGCCACCAAATTACCTGACCTCGAAAAGGAAGGTAGTATACAGAATGTCTTGAAGACTGGACAGGAAGTGTTGGTGCAAATCGTAAAAGAACCCATCTCAACCAAGGGACCTCGACTGACAGGTGAAATCTCATTTGCAGGTCGATACTTGGTGCTCATGCCATTTGGAGAAAAAGTTTCTGTTTCGTCGAAAATCAAAAGCGGTGAAGAACGTTCACGACTCAAACAACTCATCCACAGTATCAAACCAAAAAATTGTGGCGTAATCGTACGTACTGTAGCTGAGGGAAAACGTGTCGCAGAACTCGATGCTGAGCTTAAAGTCCTGGTGAAGCGATGGGAGGATGCTATCGCCAAGGTACAGAAAACACAACAACGCCCGCAACTGGCATTCGAGGAAACCGGAAGAGCCGTCGCTCTCCTGCGTGACTTGTTTAACCCATCTTACGAGAACATCTACGTTAACAACGAAGATGTGATGAACGAGGTGAAAAACTATGTTTCTCTAATAGCCCCTGAAAAGGCGGGCATAGTTAAACTCTATACTGGTAAGGTGCCTATCTTTGACAATTTCAGCATTACCAAACAGATTAAGGCTGGATTTGGACGAGTTGTCAACTACAAACATGGTGCTTATCTCATCATTGAGCACACAGAAGCTCTGCATGTAGTTGATGTAAACAGTGGCAACCGCACTCGTGAGAAAGGTCAGGAAGCAAATGCTCTCGATGTGAACCTGGGTGCTGCCGATGAGTTGGCACGACAGTTGAGACTCCGCGATATGGGAGGTATCATCGTTGTCGATTTCATTGATATGCATCTGGCAGAAGACCGACAATTGCTTTATGAACGCATGTGCAAGAACATGCAGAAGGACCGTGCAAAGCACAATATCCTTCCATTAAGCAAATTCGGACTGATGCAGATTACCCGTCAGCGTGTACGACCAGCTATGGACGTAAACGTAGAGGAAACTTGCCCTACCTGTTTTGGATCGGGCAAAATCAAGTCCAGCATCCTCTTCACCGACCAATTGGAAAGAAAGATTGACCGCTTAGTCAACAAGATTGGCGTCAAGAAATTTACTTTGTATGTGAATCCTTATGTAGCTGCCTTTATCAATAAGGGCTTCATTTCTTTGAAGCGCAAATGGCAGTTCAAGTATGGTTTCGGATTTAATGTGATTGCTTCACAGAAACTGGCATTCCTTCAGTATGAATTCTACGATAAGGACAACCAGTATCTGGATATGCAGGAAGAACAGGAAACAAAATAGTTACTGAAACCAAATGGGTTTTCTCATGCATAGAACAATAAATAAAAGCTCCAATCGAATCATGATGACCGAATGGAGCTTTTATTTATTTCTTAGGTAAAATGCGAGTGATAAAGCGCTCTATCGCTCTGGCACTCTTTTCATCCATTAACTTTTGAATATTTCGCAGTTCTGTACAAGCTTTATTCCTTTGCGCTATATTAGCTACCCGCTCAAAGCTATTCAATTCTTTGATAACAGCCATGCGCTCTGCATCAGAAGGAAGAGATTTCAGTTTCTGAAGTATTGACAGGATTTCTCCGATACGATTTACCTGCTTTTCATTGATAATCCAACGAAGCGTCATACTCTCACGTAATGCGAGCGCTTGTGAATAACCATTCTTCTCTAAGTCCTTCAAATCTGCAATTCGCTGGTCAAAATGCATATCCAACATTTTACACATATTAAACTCGTTCTGATAGGTAGAAATAATCTTTCCCTCTACCCTATCCTTTCCCAACAGTTTTTCAAAATGAGCACGGTTGGCAAGGAGTTTGCGAAAGACAGGAGAATCAGGAGAATTGATTTCAGATGAAAACATATTCCATGTGTCATCCTTACACAATTCCTCTATGCTTAGCGAACTAAGGTATTGATTGAGTACGGTATCTGCCTTTTGGAAATCACTTACCTTCAGCAAGTCAACTAATTTGCGTACCAATACTGTATTCTTTTCACCGGAGTTATATTTCTTTTCCAGTTCATTAATCTCTGTGGCACGCTGAATCGCATTTTCTATTTTTTCTACGAAAGTAATATTGGAGTTGAGTCTTACCGCCCCCATCTCCTTGCAGAACAGAGTTCCATCGGGATTAATGATGAGGAAAGTAGGATAAATACCCACCTTATATTTCTTGCCCAATTCCGGTCCTTCACCAACATCCATATCCCTTGTCAGAGAAACGAATTTAGGATTGAAATAATCACCACACTCCTGCAAAGGAAAGATATTCTTCATCATATACTTGCAAGGACCACATGTTTGAGTATAGCAATCGATAAAAACTTTCTTTCCTTCAGCTTTCGCCTTTGCCAAAGCTTCCTTAAAAGAAATATCTTCAAAAAGAATTCCTCTATTACTGATTGAATCCTGAGCCATTATAGGCAACAGGATATTAAATAAAGAGAATATCAGAAATATAATTTTCTTCTTCATACAATTACGATTAAAGATCATTTTCAAAAGTAGAACAAATACCACGCAACAGTATTTGTATCTGTTGCATGATATTTGTATGTTACTTTTCATTATTTTTCAGTTGTTGTACCTGATCCCTTGGCAATACCAGGGAGATCGATACCATATTTATCCTTCATGTATCTGACAACAAGCTCATATTTTTCACTAATGAGCGGATACTTCTCCTTCGGATATTTTTCATAGAACTCTTCTGGAGAGAATCGCATAGCTGCTCTGATATAGAGTGAGAAGAAATCTCTGTACATACCACTTGAATTATAATTTGGCTGCTTATAATAGGTAGTAGCAATACTCCATAGAGATTTCTCTTCTACGCCATTATCATCTACCCATCTGATAAGACCACGATTAAACACATAGTTTTTGTGGTTAGGATTGCTTCTATTCAGACTTGAAACGAAATCCATTCCATCTCTCAATCCTTCAGGCTCTGGCAAGGTATTGTCCATTCGCTGAGATGTAAGGAACTGATTGATAAAACTGAATCGCTTTACAGCCATTGCTTCATTAGCTTTCGCTAATTCCGCCTTCTCTACATCAGTCTTATTCTCTTTATCCTTAAGTTCTGCGCGTTTCTGCAACCAATATAATTCCGTATTGGAAAAACTAATTGCCCAATAGTCAAAGCCATCGAATTTAGTTGGGGTGAAGCCTGCTACATCAGGGATATAAATTTCTGTACTACCTGTATCTGTACCGGTACCTGTACCGCCTGTACCAGTACCTGTGCCAGTACCACCTGTGCCAGTACCAGTACCTGTGCCACCTGTTCCTGTGCCTGTGCCAGTACCACCTGTTCCCGTGCCTGTGCCAGTACC